>QNDO01000125.1 GCA_003644895.1 Candidatus Hydrothermota bacterium
CTATATTCCTTAAATATAATGCAAGAATTCTGCGGCTCTTTTCAGCTTTGCTGAAATCACGATCGAAGAAATCTTCTTGATAGGTATATCTGGTGCCAAGAGGCATGTCATCGTATGTTCCTGTGTAGAACTCTCTTATTTCGTAAAAATCTTTATCTTTTTCCTGATTCTCAGTCATTCTGTACAAGATTGCATCAAACAGATTATTCTCTCCCCACGGTTTCTTGAACTGTAGATATGCCTCTACCCCGGTACCTGGAAATAGAAATCTTCTGTAATAATATCCCTGAGATCGCTTGTTATGAACCTCACTTCCTCCTGGATTGTAGTCAGTAATAACATCGTATTCTGTTTTGCGTTCTTCCAATTCTTTAAGTGTTCTATAGCCCAGAATTAAATTGAGGGAAGTGGAATCCTCAAAAATGTACATCCCTCCCAGCGAAGCAATACTCAGGTCTTCGGTATATTCGCGGGAATCGGAACCCAATCCTTCTTCAGTTTGTATAAGACTCTGGGAATTAAGATCGTAAGTGGAGCTTACAGAATAAAAAGACCCCCACGGGTCAAGAAGAGTGCCCGGGTTCTTCGTTTTAGTAGAGCTTGTATTTTTATAGAAGGAGGCACCTATAGAATAGCTATCTCTTTTAAGCTCAAGGGCTATATATCCCAGTAAAGAGTTATAGCTCTCATTGGCATCTTCTCTCTCATATTTTGAGTACTCAGTATCGGGATTCCCATCCCCGTCTGTATCCGTTCGCAGGAGGCTATCCACCTCTACATGTCCGTTTGTTCCATAATAATTGGGAAGAGGTATCTCATATCCGGAGAGCAGAAAGAGAAGAGCTTCACTTGTGGAGGAGTACGTGTTCTTCATTCCGACAAGAAGATAATCTTCTGTGGTATCCTTGAAGAAAGTTGAGGTCCCCTTTAGGTCAGAGAGAGATGAGAAAAATAGATTACCGTCAATTTCATGAAGTCTCACTGGATTCTGGATAATGTCTATGGCGTCTTCAAAAATGTAGCCTGTGGAAAGAAGTCTAAAGGACAGAATGCTATCTATCTTTGTGGTTGTATTAATATTTGGACTCTGAGCCTTAATAGAACCAAGCATTGTGAGTATAGATATAACAATTAATTTTTTCATACCCTCACTCCTTTGTTAGATTAATATACCGCCATTGCTTCAATTTTTCAAATTTACAATACCAATCTTGATTCACACAAGCATATGGATTTAAAATTTAACAATGAATAAACAGGTTATTTTAATATTATTATCCGGCCTGATATCCCTTATGGGCTGTCAGCAGCGGGAAGCCGAGCTGGATATTGATCTCCTTGAGGCACAGGATACTGTGAGACTGGTAGATCCTGACCAGGATCCTTCCAACAGCTGGCTCAGTGCTGACAGTACTGTGGTAAAAGACTCAATATATCTCAGAGTCCGGGTTATACTACATAATGCCCCCGATGGGTTTATATACGAAATTCGTTGGAGAATGCTTACTGTGAATGATTCTGTTTTAAAGACTGATAGAGGAATTTTCAGTCCTGAGATTTATTTAGAAGAAGATCAAAGTAAAGATATTAATCTTTATATCCCGGTAGATAATTACATTGCATATGGCGCTGATTTAAGTGACGATGATACACTCAATTATAAGGGCAGTATGAGATGTGAAGTATGGGTCTACGGGTCCACACCCCGTGAATATGTAACTTCTGATACTGTTAAATTCTGGGTGAATTTCACCCTTGACTGAACAATGAAAAATAACTATAATAAAACACAGTCGGGGCGTAGCGCAGGTTGGATAGCGCACCAGCATGGGGGGCTGGGGGTCGGTGGTTCAAGTCCACTCGCCCCGACCATTAATTTTTTTGTAATTGTTCCAGCATATAATGAAGAGAGGAAAATAGGCATTTTTTTGGAAGAGCTTGCTAAGATTGTGCCTCTGGAAAAGGTTATTGTGATTGATGATGGTTCCACTGATCATACTTATGAACTGGCTAAGAAAACTGGCTGTATTGTTTTAAAAAATAAGATTAATTCTGGCAAAGGAGCAGCTCAGAAAGCAGGTTTCGAGGAGGCAATGAAAAGGGGTGCCGAATATATCATCACGATGGATGCAGATCTCCAGCATGACCCGGCGTATATTCCACTCTTTATTGATAAACTAATGGCAGGGTATGACATTGTTATCGGTTCTCGTTGGCAAGAGTTACACAAGATGCCCCGGGATAGATATCTTTCAAACAGACTAACAACACTGGCTATATCTTTGCTCACCGGACGAAAAGTTATGGACACTCAGAGTGGATTTAGAGCAATAAGAAGCGAAGTTTTAAAGCAAATCCAATTGAAGACTAACAAGTACGAAACAGAATCTGAGCTTCTTATTAAAGCTCTTTTAAAGGGATTTAAAGTAGGCTATGTGGAAATAGAAGCTAGGTATGGAGATGAAAGTTCTAAAATCAACAGATTTGTGGATACATTGAGATTTTTGAGAATGTATGTGGGGTTAGTATGGCAAAGCGGTTAATTCTTCTGTCAAATGATGATGGATATGATTCGCCTGGAATACGCATACTTAAAGATGGCCTTAAAGATCTCGGAAGAGTGGTAATATCAGCTCCTTTGCGGGAAATGAGTGCATCCAGTCATTCTATAACATTGAGAAGAGAGATTAAAGTTGAGGAGGTTGAGCCCGACGTTTTTGCAGTTAGTGGCACGCCGGCTGACTCCGTACTGATTGCCATTTATGGTATCCTTGAAAGGATGCCCGATATAATAATCTCGGGGATAAATGATGGACACAATCTTGGGGAGGATGTATTTTACTCCGGTACCGTTGCTGCAGCAAGGGAGGGCGCCATGTATGGAGTCCCATCGCTGGCAGCCTCTCTGGTTTTAAATCAGGATCCTCATAGACACTACGAATCTGCTGTTTATTTCGTTAGGAAAATAGCTCTTGTGATGATGGAGGAGAAAATGCAGGGAGAATTAATGAATCTCAATGTTCCAAATTCACCACTTGATGAAATCAAGGGATTGAAGATAACACGTCTCTCCACAAGAAGATATAAAGACCCGGTTATGAAACTCAGGGAAAATCTCTATGTGATAGGGGGAGAACCTCTCTGGAACAGAGAAAAAGGTACAGATTTAGAGGCTGTCCTTGAAGGATATGCCTCATTAACACCTCTTTTAAAGGATATAACTGATTATGAGAAGATCGGATTCCTGGAAAGAATTAAGGAAAGAATTAGTTGATAGACAGCTTATAGCTAGGGGCATAAAAGATAAAAAGGTTCTAGATGCCTTTTTAAAGGTGCCCCGACATGAATTTGTACTTCCTGAGTATCTTGATGAATCTTATAATGATTATCCTTTGCCCATTGGATTCGGCCAGACCATTTCACAACCTTATATGATCGCTTATATGATGGAAGCCCTGGAACTCCAGGGAGGAGAAAAAGTCCTTGAAATAGGAACAGGATCTGGTTATACCACTGCATTGCTTGCTGAGATAGCAAAAGAAATCTATACAGTAGAAAGAATTGGTCCTCTTCTTGAACGTGCAAGAAAGATCCTGGAGGAACTTGGATACAATAATATTTATTTTAAGGAGGGAGACGGTACCTTGGGTTGGCCGGAATACGCCCCTTATGAGAGGATTATTGTCACAGCTTCTGCTCCTTCTGTTCCAACCCCCTTATTTGAACAGCTGGACGAGGGGGGTATTCTTCTAATACCTGTTGCATCAGGATTTGGTGATGTTCTAAAAAGAGTGAAAAAAATTAAGGGCAAGATGGTAGAAGAGAACCTTACATACTGTGCCTTTGTGCCCTTAATAGGAAAATATGGCTTTAAGGAGAAGTAATCTCTTACAGTCTGATAAACTCTCATTTTAATCTTTAAAAAGCAGCCTGTATAATTTCTCTATGCGTTTTATAGGTATTTCCTGTCAGTCAAGTAGTGAGCATTATTATCTTGCTAAAGCTTATGTTGAAGCCCTTGCATTACATGGAGTTCGTCCACTTCTGCTCTCTCATTTTGACGATGAGGTTTTTGTAAACCAGATTGTCAAGGAACTCAGAGGTGTGGTACTTACGGGAGGATGGGATATAGCCCCTGAATTTTATGGTAGCAATTATGGAGGAAGGCGCCATGATCCGGTGAGAGATAGATTTGAGATCCTTCTTGCAAAGATGATGTTCCAAATGAAAAAGCCGGTTCTTGGTATATGCAGGGGTATGCAGCTTATAAATGTGGCCTTTGGTGGTAGTCTTTACAGTGATGTGAGTGAGATCACCACGAAAAACCACTGGCAAAAAATCCCGGTGGTTAAAGCCAGTCACAGGATATTTATAAAGAGGAACACCAAACTCTTTCAGATATTGGAGACAGATAAAATGGAGGTAAATAGTTTTCATCATCAGGCAATCAAAAAAATTGCAAAAGGATTCATAATTTCTGCAGTTTCTGAGGATGGGGTTATTGAAGCCATAGAACATAAGGAACATCCATACTTTATAGGAGTGCAGTTTCATCCGGAATATATGTTTGAAAGAGAACCCTTTATTAAACTTTTCAGAAGCTTCGTGGAGCAGTGCAATGGTTGAGAGAGTGGTGGTGAAGATTAGAAGTATCCGAATAATGAATAAATTCCAGGAGGATGGTATCGAGTTTATAAAAGTAAAACTCAAGGTATCGCCGATTTCCGCAATTCCTGCCGTTAAAATGCCGGGCATTTTGAAAAGAAGAGTTATAAATATCGAGAGGAACTATGTTACTCCTCACGTTCCTGAAATTGGTGATGAAATTGTGCTTACCAAGGAAGAGACAGAAGCTTTTTCGAATTATTTTCAAAGAAATATGCTGACCCGAGAGAATCAGTATGTGAAAGTTTCTGTAGATAATCTTCTGGGAGCAAGAATTTCTTCCATTAGATACAAGCCGCTGGATTTCGAATTTTTTGAAATGAAGCTACATATTTCAGAAGGGAAATGGGGGTTTAAAGGAGGCGCTCTGGATTTTCTTGATGACTCTAAATTTGGTTTATGGAATTCGAGATTTA
>QNDO01000126.1 GCA_003644895.1 Candidatus Hydrothermota bacterium
ACAGGAGAAAAGGAAGTTGTAGGTAAGGAAACTCATAAAGACAGAGAAAGAGGAAAATGTACATACCCATCTGTGATAGGCTTAGAAAGGTCAAAAGAAGAAGCATTGAACTTAATAAATAAGGCAAAACAAGAAATAGAAAAAACCTTTGGTCAGAAAGGAGAAGTATTAAAGGCAATTTCTGATTATATCTATACGAGGATAAAATGAACAGTATTGGGTATATATTTACAAACAAATATCTCATCGCTCCCTTGCTAACGGGGATATTTGCTCAATTTATAAAATTTATACTCTACTGGATAAAGTATAAAAAACCAGTTTTTTCATGGCTTGTCAGTACTGGAGGCATGCCGAGCTCACACTCTGCAGCAGTGATGTGCCTTTCTACCATCACCGGGATAGAACAGGGATTCAAGTCTCCACTCTTCGGCATAACCCTTTATTTCAGTCTCATTATCATGTATGATGCTACAGGTCTGAGAAGGGCGGCGGGAGAACAGGCAAAAATTCTTAATAAGATCTTGGACGAATTCGGTGAAGAAAAGAGAATACATGAAGAGAGGCTAAAAGAATTTCTGGGACATACACCCGTTGAGGTGTTCGTGGGAGCTATACTGGGAATTCTTGCAGGAATCTTAGCTACAATGTAAAATAAAATTCCAGAGGAGAAAAAAATGGGAGATAGAATTATATCATTTTTGATTTTTATACCGCCCATACTTCTTGCACTCACAATACACGAATTTTTTCATGGATATGTTGCCTACAAACTCGGCGATCCGACTCCAAAATTAGCTGGCAGGCTAACCCTCAATCCTCTACCGCATATAGATCCGGTGGGGTTCCTTATGCTTTTAATTGCACACATAGGGTGGGCCAAACCTGTCCCAATAAATCCCTATAATTTTAGAAATCCACGGTCTGGGGTTGTATATGTAGCCCTTGCTGGACCTGTTTCCAATCTGATAAGTGGAGCAATTGTGGGTTTTTTCCTCCGTTTCTTTGTAAATGGAGCCTACCCTCTTGCCATCTCCATCTTTCTCCAGATGCTTATGGCCTTTGTATTTATAAGCGGCATCTTAGCCTTTTTTAACCTTATACCCCTACCACCTCTAGATGGATGGCACATACTGGAAAGATTTATTAAAAATCCTCGGGTAAAATATTTTCTTGTTTCCCGTGGGTCCATAATACTCCTTGGCATAATATTCCTTTCCTTTATAGGTCTGGATCTCCTGGGCCTTTACCTCAGGCCTTTGATGAAAATTTATCTAAAGCTTGTACTTGGATCAGGAATGGTATTCTTTTTGTAGTAAGGAGGTAAGATGGGTGTCCGTATAAAAGGTTTGGGGTTTTACGTGCCCGGAAAAAGACTTACAAATTTTGATCTTGAAAAAATGGTGGATACCTCCGATGAATGGATCAGGACAAGGACTGGCATCCAGGAAAGAAGAATAGCCAGTAATGATGAAGCCACTTCTGACCTGGCTTATCAGGCTGCTGTTCAGGCCCTTCAACGAGCTCAAGTAAAGCCCGAAGAACTAGATATGATCATTGTAACCACAGCAACCCCCGATTATTTGTTCCCAGCTACAGCTTGTATTGTTCAGTCTAAGCTCAATGCTCAGAATGCTGCCTGTTTTGACGTTGAGGCTGCATGTCCAGGATTTATTTATGGCCTTGAGATTGCAAGAGGCTTTCTCGAATTACCCCGATACAGAAAAGTACTGGTAATTGGGGCTGAAACTTTATCCAGGCTCGTCGACTGGGAAGACAGAAATACATGCGTTCTTTTCGGAGATGGAGCAGGAGCAGCAGTTTTAGAGAAAGATAACACGGACCATGGAATAATATCCTCGTATCTTAAGGGCAACGGAGCTCTGGGACAGCTTTTAATTCTACCTGCTGGAGGTTCTCGCAGACCTGCTACACAGGATACAGTACAACAGAGAGAACACTATATAAAAATGCAGGGCAGAGAGGTTTTCAAGTATGCAGTCACAGGTATGCAAGAAGCGGCTCTTAAAACCCTGGAAAGAGCACATATAAAACCAGAAGATATTACATGGCTTGTTCCTCATCAGGCCAATATCAGAATTATAGAAGCCACAAGAGAGAGGCTGGGCATACCTGAACATAAGGTTTATGTGAACATTGCCAAATATGGGAATACAAGTGCTGCTTCCATACCGATTGCACTTACAGAAATGGTAGAAGAAGGGAAAATAAAAGAGGGTGACCTTGTTCTCCTCGTATCCTTTGGAGCAGGCTTCATATACGGTGGAATGTTGATAAAATGGTAGATATTGAGGGATTTCTTATAGATCTCGATGGTACCGTGTATCTGGGAGATACACCCATAGATGGTGCTGATGGTTTCTTCAGAACGCTGGAACAAAACGAAACTCCCTATCTCTTACTGACAAATAATTCTACACAAACCCCTCTGAAAATAGCTAACAAGCTCAAATCTATGGGGATACGGGTGAGACCCGAGCATATCTACACCTCTGCCATGGCCACCGGTGATTTTCTCCGGCAGGAGTATGGAGAAAAAAGAAAAGCCTTTGTAATCGGAGAAGAGGGGCTACTTGAATCGCTTCTCTCCATCAACTGGCAACTCGTTGAAAACGAAAATGAAGCAGAATTTGTGATTGTAGGCTTAGACAGAAAACTAACCTATGAAAAACTGGAGAGGGCTTCACTGGCAGTTCAGCAGGGAGCAAAATTCATAGCCTGTAATACAGATAGTTATTTACCTACACCTTATGGGTTTCTACCGGGTTCCGGTGCGATAGTGTGTGCCATAGAAACAACAACTGGCGTCAAACCTAAAGTGATCGGGAAACCTGAGCCTATTATAATAGAGGAGGCACTTTCTCAACTTGGCACTCCAAAAGAGAAAACAGCCATAGTGGGAGACAGACTTGAAACGGACATTGAAGCAGGTAAAAGGGCAGGTATCAAGACGATCCTGGTTTTAACTGGAGCAAAAAAAGAAGAAAGAGAAATAAAAAAATACAATCCAGACTATGTGTTCAAGGATATAGGAGAGTTATGGAGAGATTTCTTGAAACAGCGAAAAAATCTGCTCTTTTAGCAGGAGAATTTTTGCTTCAGAATCTCGGCAAAATAACACCTGATAAAGCAGAGGAGAAGAAATTAAATGATTTCGTGAGTTATGTAGACAGGGGTTCTGAGGAAATAATAAGACGGACCATAAAGGACGAATTTCCAGAACACGCATTCCTTGGTGAAGAAGAGGGACAGCGTGGCGAAAATCCCTTCCTTTGGATTGTGGACCCTCTGGATGGAACCAAAAACTATCTCCATCAATTCCCCATGTTTGCAATCTCAATTGCTTTGAAAAGGGAAGATGAAGTGGTCCTCGGGCTTGTTTATGAACCTTTACGAAAAGATATGATTTATGCCATCAAAGGAAAGGGGGCTTTCAGAAATGGAAATAGAATTCATATTGTGAAGGAACTTTCCCATAAAAAGGCTCTTATTGCTACTGCCTTTCCCTTCAGAGAAAAGGGTAAATTTCCTCAATTTCTGGAGGCCTTTAGAGAAATATATTACCTGGTTTCCGATATTAGACGCGGTGGGGTAGCAGCCCTGGATCTTGCTTACACTGGTGCCGGAATATTCTCGGCCTTTTATGAATATGGGCTATCCATCTGGGATATTGCAGCAGGTTCTCTTATTGTTATGGAAGCTGGAGGCGTGGTTTTGGATTTTGAGGGAGGAGAAGACTACCTTACAACTGGTAACATTGTTGCCGGGGAAGAAAAGTTAGTTCAGAAAATTGTAGAGATACTAAAAAAATACTTTTAATCAAAGAAGCAGTTTTACGCTGTCTCCTGGCTCCACAGTGCCTCCTTTAATAACTTTGCAAAATCTCCCCCATCTGGAAACCACGTATGGCTTTCCACTATCCACATACTCTTCTTTCCCTATCTCTGTTACCTCCAAGAGTGTTTTTCCTATCTTAAGCTTCTTCCCGGGAAGTAATAAATAATCGGGGATTCCCACCATCAAAATATTTTCGGTCATCTCCAGAGGATTTATCTTCCGTAGTACTTGGGAGGGAACCAATCTGAGCACCTCCAGAGGGAAAACACTCACTTCCCTTTCCGTTCCCGCATGTACATCTCCCTCCACCCCAAAATTCTCTATTAACTTAATCTCTTCCTGTGGTTCCTTTAGCCCCCTCTCTCCCGATTTTGCAACTTTAAGAACCCTCCCTTCAAACTCAAATTCTCTTTTCACATATCCACTTTTCCCGCCCGATTTTTCCACAAGTTGAATTTCTCCTATCTTAATCCATCTATCATATCTTTTGAGCATATCATAAATATTAAGTGCAGTAAGGGAAACAGCGGTAATTGCTTCTATTTCAACGCCAGTCTTACCCACATTTTTCACAATTGCAGAAATCTCCAGAATGCCTATATCAAACACTTTTATATCCACTTCTATATCCGTGATTAAAAGAGGATGACAGAAGGGAAAATATAGTGGTACTTGTTTGGCTCCAAGAAGCCCCACCGCCTTGGAAATTTCCAGAACATCCCCCTTTTCTATCTCCCTCTCCTTTAAGAGCTCAATAACATCCGGGGTAGTATAAACACGGCCCAATGCCACGGCTTTTCTTTCACTATCAGGCTTTTTGCTCACATCAACTGTTTTCATTTCTCATCTCCTTTTGGAGTATTATAATATCAATCATGGAGATTTTCACGATTGGACATTCAACTTTAAGCCTCAGGGGGTTTATTGATCTTTTAATAAAATATAACATTGAGACCGTAGTGGATGTTAGGAGATTTCCTACTTCAAAGAAGTCCCCTCACTTCAAAAGGGAGATTTTAAAGCAAGAGCTTGAAAAACATAAAATTTCTTATATTTGGCTGGGTGAGAAGCTTGGCGGATTCAGGAAAGGAGGGTATAGAAATTACGTAGAAACAGAAGATTTTAAGAGTGGGATAAAGGAATTACTCGAAAATTTGAAAGGAAGGACAGTAATTATGTGTGCAGAAAAATTGTGGTTCAAATGTCATAGAAGATTTATAGC
>QNDO01000127.1 GCA_003644895.1 Candidatus Hydrothermota bacterium
GTCTGGAGATAAGAACTTGGGGCATTTTTGTCTTACTAGGATTTATTGTAGGTATATATTATGTGGCTAAAAAAGCTGAGAGAGCAAGTCTTAAAAAAGACGATATTTATGACCTTGGCTTCTGGATATTGGTTTCAGCAATAGTTGGATCAAGACTTTTTTACATTCTTTATCATCTTTCTTATTTTAAAGAACATCCTTTAGAAACGTTGGCAGTATGGAATGGAGGTCTGGTATTCTTTGGCGGCGTGGTTTTTGCAATTCCTACTGCAATTATTTTTATGAAAAAAAAGAATATGAACCTCTGGAAAGTGGCTGATTGGATTGGACCTGCCTTTGCTCTTGGTATGTTTTTCGGAAGGTGGGGATGTTTCTTTAATGGCTGTTGTTTTGGTACACCCTGTACACTTCCTTGGTGTGTAGCCTTTAAGCCTGGTTCACCTGCTTTTGAAGTTTATGGGCTTTTGAAGGTTCATCCCACTCAGCTTTATGAATCCTTTGCAAATCTCATTATATTTTTCTTTTTAACCAGAATAGAAAGATTTAAGCCCTTCACAGGGTTTATTTTTGTAGCCTATATATTCCTTGGGGCCCTTACCAGGTTTCTCGATGATTTTCTCCGATACTATGAGCCCGGTAATATAATTGGTCCGTTTTCATTGAACCAGTATATATCACTGGCCCTGATGGTCGGAGCTGTGATAACAGGTGTAGTTTTGAAAAATAGAAAGAGGAGTGCTGGTTCTTAAATCTTTAAGATTTATATTAGAGGTTGTTTTTCCTTCACTGTGCTATATCTGTGATAAGCCTTCAAAGGATGTAGTATGTGAAGGTTGTCGTGATTCTATCGAGCACAGATTACTAATAAATAAGGTAATCTATCCAGGTGTCCCCTTTTATAAATTATATTCTCCATTTCTGTACGAAATGGAAATTAGAGATCTGATAGAGAAATTTAAATACCAGAGGCAACGTGCCGTGTTAAATTTTTTAAAAATTATATAGTAAACCTTTTGGATGAAAATTATGATTTTATAATTCCCGTTCCCCTTCATCCTTTAAAGGAAAAGGAGAGAGGATTTAACCAAAGTTTGTTGATTGCTGAGCTTATTAAAGAAGAATTACAGGTACCTATTGTAACGGAAGGAATTATAAGAACAAAGTATACTAAAACTCAGACCAAGCTTTCTCGGAAAGAAAGAGAAGAGAATGTGAAAAACGCCTTTAATATTAAATCTGTGAAACGATTTATAGGGAAAAAATTATTAATTGTAGATGATGTTTATACAACCGGTTCTACTGTGAGATCCTTGGCAAAATGCTTTCCTAAAGAAGTATCAAGAATTGATGTGTTAACCCTTGCTATTGCTCGGCTTTGAATCTTTGATCTATTGTTTTCGCTTTCTGTATGGCTTCCTGATCAAGTGCAGACTGGTCGTTTGGCGCTTCTCCTTCTACTTCCATGATTTTCTCTCCTGTGTCTATCCTGTAGAGTTCTGCAATGAATTGAACCGCTTCACCGGATTTTTTAACACTACCCAGGATAAAATATTTTGCTCCCAGAAGGAGACCTATCTGCTTACATTTGACAACGTCAAGGTCTTCCGCTCTGATATTTTGCCTCTGCATCTCCGAAATAACTGCGGAGTTTGATATAAGCTCAAATTTGTTTGAGTTCTTAAATGCACTTGCAAAAAGAGTTTCCAACCTGGACCCCAGTTGAGACCTACGAGATTGCTCGTCTTCCTCAATAAATGGGAAAATAGCCAGTTTCAATTTAATTCCCGGTATCTGGGCTACCTCTACATATTCCTTATTCAACTCCATTATAACCTCGTCAGTTATATCATACTTTTCACCGGCATAGATGACCATATCAGAGGATGAGTTTAATATGAGGTCATATTCTTCTCTGTTGGCTATTTCTTTAATTACTCGATTAACATTCTCAGAATAAGGAGCAACAAGTTCCCGGGTTTTTTTCTTCAATTCTCCGTTGGGACCCCATATGGAGAGTATATATTTTCTGTATTGAGTTTCCATTTTCATAATTCTTTCTTCTCTCTCTGCTTTCCCCTCATCTGTAAGCATGGGTTTTTCTATTTCATAATTTCTTTTCATTGTATCTATAACTGCTTTGAGGCTATCTCTTTTCCGCTCCCATTCAGCAATCAAACTATTCAACTCTCTCTGGGCATCCTGGAAGTCTTTATACTCACGCATTACCCGGTCAAGATCCACAAAAGCGACTTTCAGCTCCTTGCTCTGAAGTTGTGTAAACCAGAGAAACAAGACAACCAGAATTAATAATCCAGATTTTCTATTCATAGTTTAACTCCTTCTCCACAAGTTCTACCAAGATATGACCTATAATTTCATGAATCTCTTGGATTATGGCAGTATGCCTGGAAGGCACATTGATTATAACATCGCATAAATGATGTGGTTCAGGGAGTTTCTCCCCGCATAGATATATTATCTTCATTTTCTTTTCATGAGCTTTTTCCACTGCTCTATTTACATTCTTTGATTTTCCCGAAGTAGAAATGGCGATTAATACATCATTTTTATTCCCAACGGCTTCAATTTGTCTTTCAAAAATTGATTCAAATCCAAAATCATTTGCACCAGCAGTCAGTACAGAGGTATCAGATGTTATAGATATGGCAGGGAGAGGGGCTCTATTTTTAGAATATCTAACAACAAATTCTGCAGCAAAGTGCTGTGCCTGTGATGCACTTCCACCATTTCCACAAAAAAGTAATTTATTACCATTTTTTATAGCTTCTAAAATGATTTTCGATGCTCCAAGGAGAGGCTCGGACTGCTTTATGAACTTTTCAATGGTATGGATTGTTCTGAAAAATCTATCAGCAATCATTTTTTCCATTTTACATACCCTCCAGTAATACTGAAAATCCTCTGATTAATTTATGAGAATAATCCATTCTTTCCATTAATTCAAGTTGACATTGTGGATTCAGAAGGTTAAAATTTCACCATGTTTATTGATGGGCAAGAGGTTTACCTGGATGAACTTACCGGGGCAAAAAATCGCAGATATCTCAATACTTTCATTAAGGAAGAGATTAAAAAATACAAGAGATACAATCAGTTTTTTTCAATATTATTACTTGATATAGATGATTTTAAAGTGATAAACGATATCCACGGTCATCTTGAAGGAGATAAAGTACTTAAGGGTTTCGTTGATTTTCTTCAGCGCATCCTTCGGGAGTCTGACGAGATAATAAGATATGGAGGAGATGAATTTATAGTTTTTCTTCCAAATACAGACCGTGATCATGCTATTCTAGTGGCCCAGAAAATTCTGGACAAGATCAAATCTATAAAGATCGAGGGGTACAAAATCGGTGTGTCTATTGGTATAGCCGAATTTCCAAGAGATGGAAAAGATTGGGATGAGTTATTTAGAAAAGCAGATCACAGCTTATATATGGCCAAAAGAAAAGGGAAAGGGCAAGTGGGCGTACCCGAGGAGGAAGAAGTATTACCTGTTATACCGGCCAAGAGGTTTGTGGATAGGACCGAAGATAAAAAATGGCTACTTGAGGCACTTAAAAGAGAAGGTAAATTCTATCTGATCAGAGGTTCAGCTGGGATTGGCAAAACTAGACTTGTTAAGGAAACTTACGAAAATCTGGATAATATAGTATTTCTCAGAGGAGCAGCGCATAGTGCGCTTTCCTCAATTCCTTTTGTTCCTTTTAGAGAAATTTTAACCTATTTTTATAACACTCGCAGAATATTTTTTAAAGAGATACTTGTATCTCTAACCGATTCTGAAAAGAAAGTTTTAAGCAGATTATTTCCTCAGCTGAATGAAGAGGGTGAAGGGATAGAATTTGATAGATATAAATTATTTGATACTCTGAGGAAAATTTTTGATATTGCCTCCTCCCGGAAGAAGTTGGTTATTTTTATTGATGATCTTCAGTGGGCTGACAGATCCACTCTTGAGCTGTTTTACTACCTTTTAAGAAATTCAAGAGGAAATATAGTATTTTGTGCAGCATATAGAGAAGAGGAAATTCACTACACAGACCTTGATGAATTTCTGACTTTAGTAAGTCGAGAAAGAATCTTTGAGGAGAGAACATTGTCTTCCATGGATTATAGGGGCACCAAGGAGCTTGTGGATGCAATACTCACAATGCCTGCTGATAAGAAGGTCTATGAATTTTTATACAACAAGTCCGGTGGAAATCCATTTTTTGTGGAAGAGCTAATAAAAGAATTGTATAACAAAGGCTTACTCTATTTTAAAAATACATGGCAACTTAAAAAAGAGGCTGAGAGATTCCAGATACCGAGGACTATAGAGGATGTTATAAAGAGAAGGATAGGGGAACTCAAAGAGGACCCTGTTCTGGAGATTGCGGCATGTATGGGTCATGAATTCAATGCTAGACTCATTCAGGATGCATTCAACATTGATATTGGGGAAGTTTATGACAGAATAGACAAGGGTATAAAACTCGGAATCATAAGTGAAGAAGGAGATGATATTTTCTCTTTTAAAGAAGATATCATGCGAGAATTGCTTATCAAAAGAATACCGGAAAGCAAGAGGAAATATTATCATAGCAGGATTCTTAAAAGTCTCGAAAGAATGGCACCACGAGTGGAGGGAAGCGCAGAATTATTAGCCTATCATGCATATATGGCAGGGGATAAAAATAAGATCAGGGAATATGCCTTACAAGCTGCACATAACTCGAAAAGAATATTTGCGTACAGGGAAGCTCTGAAATTTTACGAGTGGTACATTCAATATGAGGATGACGGGAAGAAAAAATGTAGAGCTTCCCTGGAAATGGCGGATATTTTTGTACTTATAGGGGAATTAAAGAAAGCACTGGAATATGTGAAAGGTTTAAGGGAAGAGTGTAGTAAATATTTACCAGGTGATTATTACTATGCTTTGGCCGAGATTTATGAGGAGATAGGTGAATATGAGAAAGCGCTTGATATGGTAAATAAGGCCCTGGAA
>QNDO01000128.1 GCA_003644895.1 Candidatus Hydrothermota bacterium
GCCAATGTCCCCTCTGTGGAGGTTGATATAGAGGGAAATATAAAGTTAAGAGGAAGTGAAAATTTTACCCTTTTAATAGATGGACGACCTACACTTGTAGAACCGGATGAAGTTCTCCAGCAAATCCCTGCTTCGTTGATTGATAAAATCGAAGTGATAACCAATCCCTCTGCAAAATACGATCCTGAAGGAGAATCGGGCATCATAAATATAATTCTTAAGAAGACCCGTAGAGGAAATACCGGAGGTACAGTAAATCTCGATGTGGGTATAGAGAAAAACTATGGTGGAAGTGTCACTTTATCAAGAAGAACGAGATACTACAATGCATATTTGAGCTTTGGGTATAATCACAGAAATTTCCCGGGTAATCTTGAAACAAGGCGTGATGTATCAGTGAGTAGTGGTAATTATACCACTACATCCACAGGTAGCATTGAGAGAACTATGAGACCTTTGTATCTGAGAGGTGGAGTGAATATTAACTTATCTTCACGGGATATATTAAGTCTTGGCGGTAGTTATGGAAAATGGGAGATGCAATGGGGAAATGAACTTCATTATGTAGTTATTGACACTTTAGAAGAGAGTTACAGAACAACTGAAAACTTTACACGAAAAAGTCCAAGCTTTGGAGTATTTATCAATTTTGAACATAAGTTCAAAACCAAGGGTCACACATTGTCCAGTGAAGTTTATTATAGCAGGAGAGATGGAGAAGGGAAATCTGTTTCTCTGAAATACAACGATAAAGACTCTATTGTTGAAGGGCAGCGCGTTATTGAGAGTGGTCCTTCCAATTATGTAAGGAGTAAAATAGATTATAGATTACCTCTTGGGGAAAACAATTATCTGGAGGCAGGATATCAATGGCAGTTAAGTAGACAGGAGGATGTTGTGGATTACTACAGTTATGATACAGTGGCCATGGATTATATACTTAATGAACAATTTCATAGAGAGGATGAGTATGAAAAAGATATACACTCTGTTTATGCACTTTATTCAGGACAGTATGAAAGAATGGGGTTTCAGCTTGGGGTGAGGGGAGAGTATACATTTCGAAATATAAAAGAACTAAATTCGAGAGAGAATTTTGCCATAAATGCACTGGACATATTTCCAACACTTCATTTTTCCTATGACTTTACAAGGCAAAAGGAATTGATGTTCAGCTATACAAGACGGATCAGGAGGCCCAGAGGATGGATGCTGGAGCCCTTTGAAACCTGGATTGATGCCTATACTCTCAGGAAAGGTAATCCAAACTTGAAACCAGAATATATAGATTCCTATGAATTGGTATTTAAGACTCCATTAAGTATAGGTCTACTTTCACTGGAGAGCTATTATAGAGTAATCCATAATAAAATAGAAAGAATTCAAGTTCTTTATTCTCCCAATCAGAACATTTTCCTCCATACTTTTGAGAATGCAGGTAAGGCTATAAGAGCCGGTGCTGAGATTATGTACAACTGGACACCATTATCTTTTATGAATCTCAACTGGAGTATAGATTTTTACCGCTATACTATTGAGGGCACACTTGAATATGGGAATTCCTCAAGCGAAAAATTCACATGGAGTGCACGTTTTGGAAATGAACTTCGCATAGGGAAGTCTACTCGCATGCAGTTAAATTTTAGATACAGGAGTCCCGAAGTTTCGCTTCAGGGTAAGAGAGAGGATTTTTACACCGTGGATTTTGGTTTAAAACATAATATATTAGAGAACCTATCACTTACGCTACAATTCAGAGATGTATTTAGAACCTTCAGACGAGAGTTTACATCAGAAGGGGAAAATTTTACCTATTACCAGAAAGTGGAAAGAAACTCTCCTATGATAATACTAAATTTACAATATAACTTCAACAACTACAGATCCAGGAAGAAAGAAAATAAAATTCTTGAGGAAGAATCTTCTGAATTTGAAGAATTCTATTGATGATAATCTGATGATTGAATAAGTGGTGTCTTCCTTTAAAATTATAAAGAATGACTTTACATAACTCTCATGGTTTTTTAATAGAGAAAGCTACTCCTCACGATAAGGATGATTTTGCAAGGCTCATGCTTATTTCTGCTCCCATATTTTTACCAACGATATTTGGTAAGAGAGCTTTGAGTATTTTTAAATGCCTATTCTTGAAGCATGCCAATCTTTTCAGCATGGATCATGTGTATGTAGTAAAGAGTGAGGGTACAGTCGGCTCTATGGTACTCTTTTATGATTGGCGTATAAAAGAAAAAGAAGATATAAAAACAGGGCTGGCTATGTTTTGTTGTATGGGTATGGATTTCCTGGCACGCATTCCACTATTTATCAAGGCAGGCTCATGTACAGGATATGTGAGGAAAGGAGAAATTTATATAAGCAACTTAGCTACTTACCCCAAATTTAGAGGGAGGGGTATGGCGAGTGCTTTGATTGCAAAAGTTGAAGAGGAAGCCAAAAAGACCGGAGGAAAATATCTTTCCCTTGATGTGGAAGTGGAGAATACCGGTGCCATAAAACTTTATCAGAGGCTTGGATTTCGCATTATAAAGGAATCATCGACAACACTGAAGAACCGTCAATTTTCCTTCTATCGAATGATAAAAAAATCTAGCTATTCCCCAAAAGTTTATAAATTCTAACATATATTATTATATAACATTTCTTAAGTTTTCCGTTTCTCTTCAGCATATGTAGTGATAATTATAAGTACATGATTCTGACATAGTAATTCTTGACTGTTCGATTAATCTAACATAAAATAAAACAAAAGGAGGAAGAGAAATGTTAAGTATGACCCTGGAGGATTATCTTGAAAGTATTTTCCTTCTAGGAAGGGGAAGAAATCCTGTAAGAATAACGGATGTGGCGAAGAAATTAAAGGTGAAAAAATCCACTGTTGTAAATGCAATAAGAAAATTGCAACAGGAAGGTTTTGTGATACATGAAAGATACGGTGATATTCTCTTGACACAGAAAGGGATTGAAATGGCAAGCAGGGTTTATGAAAGACATCTGGCTATATTTTCTTTTCTTGTGGAAATTCTGGGAGTTCCTGAGGAAATTGCCAATAAAGAAGCATGTGGAATAGAGCATTATATAGGCGAAGAGACTGCAAAAACCCTGAGTCTTTTCATAGAATTCTCAAGATTATGCCCTCAATTGCAGAAAATAATATACGAAGATTTTAGAAAATATAAAAACAGTGGGACAATCCCGGATATATGCAGTGAGGAGGGTAAAAAAATGTTAAAACTAACACAGCTGAAAGTTGGACAAAAAGCTATTGTTAAAAAGATAGACTGTGATAGAAGTATTAAATCACGGCTTCTTACTATGGGAATAGTCCCTGGCGTTGAAATTCAAGTGGAGAAGGTGGCTCCCTTGGGGGACCCAATTGATATTCTCGTAAGGGGTTATCATCTCAGCCTGAGAAGAGAGGAGGCACAATGTATAGAGGTTGAGGAGGCATGATTCCCTTGATTTTTGCTAAATCTGGAGACAGAGTGAGGATTATGCGAATAACAGGGGGAAGAAGATGTTTTTACAGGTTGATGCAGATGGGATTGAGAATAGGAGATGTGGTTGAAATTACTCAAGGAGGAGGGAGAGGGCCAGTAATTTTAAAAAAGGGGAATATGAGACTGGTTATTGGTATGGGGATGGCAGGTAAAATTTGGGTTATGCCATTGAATTAGGAGGTGATTATCATGGAAATTACTATTGCTCTTGCAGGTAATCCCAATGCAGGAAAGACCTCAATTTTTAATGGACTCACCGGTTCACATCAACATGTGGGAAACTGGCCGGGTGTCACTGTGGAGAGGAAAGAAGGCGAATTTATCCACGGGAATATCAAGATTAAGGTTGTGGACCTTCCAGGAACTTATAGCTTAACACCTTATACTATAGATGAAAGGATAGCCAGAGATTTTATAGTTAAAGAGAAACCCGAACTTGTTGTGGTCATAGCAGATGCATCAAATTTAGAAAGAAACCTTTATCTTCTCATAGAAATTATGCAATTAACTAAAAAGACACTTCTTGTTTTAAATATGGTGGATATAGCGGAGAAAAAGGGAATAAAGATCAATCACCAGAGTCTCTCAAAGATACTCGGTATTCCAGTGGTTAAAACAATAGCAAATAAAGGTGTGGGGATAAAGGAATTAAAAGATAAGATCGTGGAAGCAATTAAAAACCCACAGGAGAATGTGGGTGAGGGTTCGTTTTTATTTAATGAAAGAATAGAACTTGCAGTGAGTGAGATTCGCGACCGTGTCTCAAAACTGAGACTTATTTTTCCACCCAGATTTATAGCTTTGAAATTGCTGGAAAAAGACGATGAAATCAGGGAGCTGGTTTTTTCCAAAGCTGACAATGGACTAAGAACTGTGGTGGATGCATGGATTGCACGTTTGGAGAAAGAACTGGGAGATGATATGGCCTCGATTCTTGCAGCCGAAAAATATGCCTTTATTCATGGTTTATATAATGAAGTGGTAGAGTTGAAATCCTCTGTAGAGAGGCAGATAGACATCACGGATAGAGTGGATAGGGTCCTGACCAATCGATATCTCGGCATTCCCCTATTTCTTTTTATTATGTGGATAATCTTTCAGCTGGTGTTTAAGGTGGGTAATCCTCTCGCAGACATAATTGATAAACTCATGGGCTCTCTTGCTGCTTTAATAAGTGAAGTCCTCTCAAAATGGGGGGCGTCCAGTTACGCTATATCGTTTATAACAGATGGAATTATAGGAGGTGTTGGCTCGGTACTTGCGTTTATTCCCCGCATTATGCTTCTTTTTCTTGCAATTGCGATTCTGGAGGATTCAGGCTATATGGCCCGTGCTGCTTTTGGGATGGATAAGCTTATGCATTCTCTGGGCTTACATGGTAAATCAGCCATACCTATGATTGTTTCTTTCGGATGTAATATACCGGGAATACTTGCCACGAGAACCTTAAAATCGGAAAAAGATCGTATTCTCACAATA
>QNDO01000129.1 GCA_003644895.1 Candidatus Hydrothermota bacterium
GTCCTTTCCTTTGGAGTTAGAAGGATGCACCCCGCTATAAGTCCATTTATAGATAGAAATGCTTACATAGGGGGATGTGACGGTGTATCCAGTATTTTGGGCGGTGAGGCTATCGGGAAACCTGCGGTGGGAACCATGCCCCATGCATTAATTATCGTCATGGGGGAAGAAGAGGCATGGGAATCATTTGATGAGGTAGTTTCAAAGGATATACCAAGGATTGCTTTGATAGATACTTATGGAGATGAAAAGCTTGAATCTATTAAGGCAGCACAGATTATCAGGGATCTTAAGGCAGTGAGGCTGGATACCCCTGGATCCAGAAGAGGTAATTTTGCCAGTATTGTTAAGGAAGTGAGGTGGGAACTGGACCTCAGGGGATTTAAGGATGTGGAAATATTTGTTTCAGGGGGTCTTGATGAGAATAGCATCCCTCCATTAAAGGAAGCTGGCGCTTCTGGATTTGGAGTGGGAACATCCATAGCTAATGCCCCAACCATAGATTTCGCTATGGATATTGTGGAGGTTGAGGGCAAACCTGCAGCCAAGAAGGGAAAATTTGGTGGAAGGAAAAGAGTTCTGAGGTGTGAAGGATGTTTAAATTATCTTGTGATACCTTATGGCGAGGATACTCCAGCTACCTGCCCTCTTTGTGGTGGGGAATTAAAGGAGGTTATGGAGCCCGTCCTGAGAAAGGGAAAACGGGTCGGAGAAAAGAAGAGTGCTTCAGAAATAAGAGATTATGTGTTGAAACAGCTGGCTATCCTTAAAAATAATTTGCAGGAGAACATATGAAGAGGATAGTAATACTGGCCTCAGGTAATGGGTCAAATTTTGAAGCGATTGTTAAAACAGCAAGGAAAGAGAAGTGGCCTGTGGAGATAGTATCCCTGATAACAGATAATCCTCATGCCTATGCCATAAAAAGAGCAAAAAGACTCCGGATACCATGCAAGCTTTTGAATTACAAAGAATTTGATTCAAAAGATAGTTATAATAAAGAACTTTTCAAAATATTAAAGGAATTCTCACCTGACCTTATTGTGCTTGCAGGTTATATGAGGATCTTACCACCTTATATTGTCAGGGCTTTCCGGTGGAGAATAGTGAATATACACCCTGCACTGCTCCCTGCTTTTAGGGGATTACATGCCATCGAGAGGGCTTATAAAGCTGGATGCAAGGTGACAGGTGTCACTGTCCATTTTGTGGATGAAGGTGTGGATACGGGACCTATAATTGCTCAAAGATGTATTGAAATAAGAGAGGGAGAATCACTGGAACATCTGGAAAGGAGAATCCATAGAGTGGAACATAAACTCTATCCAACTGTCATAAAAAAACTGCTCTTCGGCGATGAATAACCCCCCTGAACTCTGGATTCTAATAGGACCAGTGGGAGCCGGAAAGACAACCTTTGCCAGAAAGCTTCTTCTGGAAAATCAGGGGAGTATGATCCGGGTGTCCATGGATGATATAATCCAGATGCTCACCTTTTATAAATATCTTGAAGATCTCAAAGTCCTGTACAGAGACCATGAAAGACTTTCCATTTTGAAGGGGCTTGCTCTTGGATACAGTGTGGTGATAGACCGTACGAACTTAACCAGGGATATTAGAAAATATTTCATTGAGCTTGCACATAAGGTTAAAACAGCAACCAAGGAACTCTACGATATTTATATGTTTGAGCTCTCCAGCCTTTTTATGAAAGAGCCCCGGGAAGTATATCAGGTGCTTGAGGAGCATGTAAAGAATGCATACGGCGATGATCCGGTTTTTGAGGCCGCACTATTATCTTTGTTAAAGGAGATGATTTCCAAGGATGAGAATCTTTTTGGTGGGCCCCGCATTACTTCACCCCGAAAACACCTAGAGAAGGTATCTAATTTAATAATAAAGGGTGTATGGTTTGATATTCCTTGGAAGATTGCTCTGGAAAGAAGAGAGCAGGATGAAGTGAGTAGAATGTTGAGGGAGTCTATAGAAAAGATAAACTGGAAAAATATCATGGAAAAGATGAAGGCCATGTTTGAACCTCCTGTAAAGGAAGAAGGGTTTGATTTTCTGTACCGCATTGATCTTCACGGAAACACGGAGGAATTAAATTGAAATATGCTTTGATTTCAGTTTACAAAAAAGAGGGCATTGAAGAAATCGCTGGCACATTAAAAGATAAAGGATACATTATTATCACTACCTCCGGAACTCGTGAGTATCTGAAAGAGCATGGAATAGAAACCAGAGATATTACCGATTTCACCGGCTTTCCCCAGATTTTAGATGGCAGGGTTAAAACACTTAGCCCCGTTATATTTGCAGGTATACTTGCCCGCAGGAATGTAGAAAGAGATATGGCGACTGTAAGTGGCGCAGGTATCCCACTTATCGATATTGTTATAGTGAATCTCTACCCCTTCTCAGAACATCTGGAAGATAATATAGATCAGTTGATGGAGTTCATAGATATAGGTGGACCATCTCTCGTGAGAGCAGCTGCTAAAAATTTCAAAGATGTTGCTGTGGTTGTGGACCCCGTAGATTATCCCGAATTTTTAAGAAGGGTTAGGGAAGAGAGAGTGGACCTTGGATATAAAAAATATCTTGCCCTTAAAGCCTTTGAATTTGTTACAGAATATGATATTCTTATTGCAAAAACATTGAAGAGGAGATTCCAACTGGATACCGAAAGATTATTTCTAAGTTTGAAAAAGGGGCTTCCCCTGCGGTATGGTGAAAATCCACATCAGAAAGGTTGGGTATATATCAACGAGGATGAAAGAGATACATTTTTAAGAACAATAGAAAAATTGTGGGGAAAGGAGTTATCATACAATAATATACTTGATGCATATTCCGCCTGGAAATTACTGGTGGAGTTAAATTCCCCCGCATGTGTTATAGTGAAACACAACAACCCCTGCGGAGTGGCAGAAGGAAAAACTATCCTGGAAGCGTACAAAAAAGCCCTGGAGGGGGACCCTGTTTCCGCTTTTGGTGGTATAGTTGCCCTTTCAGAGGAAGTAAATCCAGAACTTGCGTTTGAACTTAACAATATTTTCCTTGAGATTGTTATGGCGCCTTCTTATCCTGATGAAGTTTTAAGCATCTTGAAAAAAAAGAAGAATAGGAGATTGCTGATAATTCCTCTGAAGAAGGGCAGGGAAAAATTAGAGTTTAGATGGGTTGATGGAGATTTCCTTGTGGAAGAGGAGGATAGTGCTATTCTGGAGAAGGAGACCATCAGAATAGTTTCCGGAGAACTTACAGAGGAATTACTGGAAGAACTTGTATTTGCTTATAAAGTTGTCAAACATGTAAGATCCAATGCAATTGTGGTCACGAAAGATAGGGGAACCCTGGGGATTGGAGCTGGACAGATGAACAGAGTGCAGGCTGTGAAGATTGCACTGGAAAATGCAGGTAAAAAAGCTGAAGGCGCCGTACTTGCTTCCGATGGATTTTTCCCGTTCACCGATTCCGTAGAACTGGCTCATCAATACGGCATAAAGGCAATCATACAACCTGGTGGTTCAGTGCGGGATGAGGAGGTGATTAAAAAAGCCCAAGAATTAAACATCACCATGGTATTAACTGGGATCAGACACTTCCGGCATTAAACTAGAAGTACAGAAATTACTCCCGCTAGGAATACACCGTCAAATATTCCTGCTCCACCCACACTTACAACACTGCTCTTTAAATATTTTATCTTGTGAAGATTCAAGAGGTCTGCACCGATTAAGGTTCCCATAGTACCCGAAATGTAAGCCACAGGAGCAGGATTATGGGGTGAAAATAGATATGCTAAAATCGCCGCAGTAATGGGGGGAATTAAAGCAGGTATGGCAAATCCAACTCTGGGCACGACTCGTGTGAATTTCTTTGCAACCAATGCCATTAAAATCGTAGAGATTATAACAGGGATGAGTGGTGCTCTGTTAAGTAAGTAGATGGAAACCAGAGCAGGCACCACTGCTCCACCAAAATTTAGACATATAACAGTTTCCTCCACTGCTGGTGGAAAAAGACCAAACCACACTCTCTCTATACGAACTTCCCGCTTAATGGGTATATTGATTAGGCTGCCCAGGAGAGAGGCTATGAGAATTAAACCTGTCATGAAGGGGGATATACCGAGACGTAAAAATGCTGTTTGAATCAGTCCGATGCCCAGAAGGAAGATGAGTAAAGGCAAAATAAGGATAAAAATTATAAAAAGTAATATTGAAACAGGGAGAAAAAGCATGATTAAATTATAATTCAGAGGCTCAATAAATAAAAGGCCCCACCACAGGGTGGGGCCTTTTATGGTTTTAAAGAAGATTTTTTACTTCAGATACACCATCTTTCTTGTCTTAAGGAATTTATCTGCTTTCATCCTGTAGAAATAGATTCCGCTCTTAACCTTCTCGCCTCTCTCGTTTGTACCATTCCAGATAGCGGTCTTCCAGCCTGCTTTCTCGAAACCATTCACGAGGGTTTTTACCTTTCTGCCCGATATATCATAAATCTCAAGAGTTACATGGGCATCCTTTGGAAGAGCATATTTGATAACTGTTTGACCTCTGAACGGGTTGGGATAGTTAGGACCGAGCATGAATACCTTGGGAAGAGTTGTGAGACCTTCATGAACCTCTGTGGTCTTTTCTGTAAGCACACGAATGAAGAGATCCGAATTGATAAGCTGCCATGTGCCACTCTGAAGCAGATATGAGTGATAGAAGGAAGCAGGTGAATCAAAAAGTATAGCAGGTACTGAGTCACCGGGAATTGTTGTATAACCCACATAGAGATCAGTTCCCGGGAATATATAAATCTCATAAGGTCTAAGGTCCACAACAGTCCAGCTTAAATTGGGATTTGAAGTGTCCTGATAGGCGAGTATCGGTGCCACAACATCGTTACCATTGGCATCCCATACGTGGACATAGAAGGAATCAGTACCTACAGCATTGTAGAAGTAGAATAGCACACTTGTTACTCGTGTGAAA
>QNDO01000130.1 GCA_003644895.1 Candidatus Hydrothermota bacterium
TAAAAGTTTTCTCTATATTTCATTCCAGCCGTGAACAGCCATGTTTTCCACGGGTGAAACAGAATCTTAATTACTCCTTCAATATCTGGAGAGATGGTGGCGCTGTTGTATTTAATGCCATTTGAAACATTTCTAAGGGACACAACCACCGATGCTCTTTCAAGCTTACATCCTGAAGCTATATCACACACCAACCCTTTACCAGTCTCGATCTTGAGATCATTCCTGTACCAGCCAGCTGATAAAAAGCCAAAGAATTTTTTAAACTGGAATAGAAAAAATACATCTGCTCTCAGTTCTGAGGTTTTGAATTCTCCTGTTTTTACATCATCTTCATTCCACTCTTCTATTGAACCACTACTTGAATAAATAAAAGAAAAGCCTACTTTCACATTCTGTAAAGGGAATGAAACTCTTAAATAAGTGTCTTTCCACCCGGCAATTTCTTTACTGTAACCTGCCTGTGTCAGGAAAACCTGATGATTCCTTAATAAGGGGGAAAGGGATAAAAAGGATGTATTGCTTCCTCCAAGGGCAACAGACCGGGCACCAAAATCCATATTCAGTATCCCTGATGAGATAGCAATTATAAACATGAGCAAAATATTCATGGCAGTTTCACCAGTTTCTTTATCATCTTGCGTGTTTCACCATTACTTTCATAACGGAAAAGAACAGGGTATGTACCGGGTTTAAGTTTCTTCGGCTCCCATTCCACTTTGGTTATGCCCCTATCTACTTTTCCATCAAAAATAACTTCAATTCTCTCCCCCGTCCGGGTGTAAATAGCCAGGAAAAGTCGTCCTTCATCTGGGACTGAAAGGATAAATGTGGTTTTTTTACGGAAAGGATTGGGAGAATTATGAAAATCCAGTGGAGGAATCACCTCTACCAAGAGAGATGCACTGTCTTTGATGTAAGGGAACGTGTGAAATCTTGCAGTTATACAATAACGCGTGGAATCATACCTATCCGGAGCAGTAACTTTCACCCTGATTTTCACATTTTCTCCACCTGCCACCGGACCAATTTCCACAATTCCATTGTTATCGCTATCCTGTAGGGGAATTCCCGACGAATCTTCAATGGTGACAAACCACTCAGGGCCACCCCCACTTACAGGGAACTCAATTAAATCTTGTATGCTTCCCCGTGTTTCCACTGTAAAGAATACATCCATGGTTCCGCCTGGTGGAGTGGAAACATACCTGTCAGGATAAATATCTATGGAAATATTTCTGGGAATAATTGTGGTAATCAAAGTAACATAATCCCCTGTTGTTGGAGAAAGTTGTGAATGGCCATAAATCCTTAACGTATCTGAGACACCTGGAAAAACAGAATCTGCGGCATAAACTCTTACCTGAAAAATAAAATCCTCACCCGGATTTAAATATACTTCCTGACGGCCATCGCTATCCATATCCTGAGGACCTGATATCACACAGGTAAAACCACTATGCTGAGATACAGGGTAAATTTCTATCGTATCTTCCCTCACGCCTGTATTCCTTACATGAACACTGTATATTACTTCCTCGCCAGGACCGCATGAATCCACTGCATCGGGATATAATTCCACACCATACGGGTTCCTCACAGTGGTGATAACTGTGGCATAGTCTCCCAAAGTTGTATCTGAATTGGAAAACCCGTGAATAAGCATAGTATCTACTGACCCTGGAGTCTGAGTGGATGGACACAGGACCCGCACAACAAAAGTCTTAAAGGTTTGAGGGATCACAGGGCCAATTTCCGGATAGCCATCACCATCGGCATCAGGAAGAGGATTGAGGAGAGTATCTAAAAATTCCACATTGAATATACCAAGACCTTTTTTAACCTCAATTAAATGATCTAATGAATCATAGTTCCAACATCTTAACTTATAATCCACCGAATCTCCCGGATAAATAAAGCCAGAAGTATCCGGTTCAACCTCTATAATTTTGGGGCCCTTTATCTTCAAAACAATAATCGCAGAATCCACAACATTAGGATCCTGTGAAGAATGCCCCTTTACTATAATTGTATCGACTTCCTGAGGAACTGCCGTAGAAGGTGAACGTATAAGCAGGTAAAATGACTTAGATACGAGGGGCAACTGGACTCCCAGATCTGATACCCCATCTCCATCTGTATCCTGGAGGAGATTCAAACCCGTAGAATCATAAAGAGAGAACTGCCATCGGAAATTAGTTTGTGAGGCGGTAATATCCATCACATCTGTAACATTTCCTAAATTTGTTCCTCTCAATGAGATTAAAATGGAAGCCGCAGCTTCAAGTGAATCCAGTGTGTCAGGCGATACATCTATGGCAACATACTTTTGCACCACAGTAACGGCAAAAGCTGTATCATAAATTGTGGTATCATCGGCACAGAAGGCCCGGAGAATAACGGTGTCACGCCTACCATATAGTGCGTCTTCAGGTGCATATACTCTGAGAATAAAATTTTTAATCCCCTCAGAATCAACTACTCCTATATCAACATGTCCATCTCCATTTGAATCATAAAGATGGCTAGCTCCTAGAGAATCCAGCAATTCTATGATGAAGAATGTATCGCTATTGAAGGCATCTATGTCAATAATCCGGTTTAAAAGTGTCTTATTTTCGACAACAAAGTTGTAATCAATACTTTGTCCCGGTAAAATTGAATCTTCCTGATCTGGATAAATTAAGACTCTGATAGGTGTATATCTACTGATTGCGTAAACATTATAATCATCTGAATTTATAACAATATCAAGAAATCCATCTCCATTTATATCCCCCACGGACGGAGATGCAAAAGTCCACCATACATATATGTTATCTGTTTTCCATAGCAAATCACCATTTTCTGCGTTAAAAACAAATACCCTGTCGAGACCTTCTGCAGGAACAATGATTTCATCTCGGGAATCACCATCAATATCAGCTACAGCAGGCGAGGGTTTCCCTGGATTTCCTTCAGTCAGGGTAGTTTCCCAGATGATACTTCCATTTTCTATGTTAGCAACAATCACTCTTGAGTCCCCCCACCCACAGGTCAGTACTATCTCAGGCAATGTATCACTATCAGAATATACTATAGAAGGGGTAGAATATATATATCCTAAAGCAGGTATATGCCAAATTACTGAGCCATCTTTTCCTTCTAAAGCATAGAATCCTTGCGCCTCTGTTCCCACAAAAACCTCGTCAATAGAATCACCGTCAACATCATACAAAAGAGCAGATCCTGATGTTCCATATTCTCCACTTGCAAAGCTAACGCGCCATTCTTCTGTACCATTTACGGAAGACAATGCGTATAAATCACCATTGTTACAACCTATTACTATATCTGGTTCTTCGTCCCCATTTATATCACCCACTGCTGGCGTAGAATAAATGATATCTGGAAAATTTTTTACCCACTTTAAAGTACCATCCAGTACATTCAAACAATACAAGTTAGGACCACCCACTGCTAACAAATAATAACTGCCATCTCTTTGGAAAAGTGTAGGTGAAGATATGGGAACCCCACTTACTACATTAGTAACCCACATGAGAGAACCTCGATAGTTTAATGCGTATATTGCTCCCTTACTAGTAAAGAAAATCTCTTTTTTACCATCCCCGTTTATATCATAAACCGTGGGGGTGGACCTTATCACATCTGAAGAAGTAAACCTCCATTTTAATGTACCGTCAAGACCATTTAGAACATATAAATTGTGATCCATAGAACCAAAAATCACCTCTATTCGCCCATCGTTTTCTAAATCAGCAATCACGGGTGTTCCTCTAACTTCGCCTCCTGTTCGGAAAATCCAGTAAAAATCTTCATAACCAACCAAATTTCCGTGTCCCCTCTGCCTACCTGTATGGGATACATCTAATTTAAAGGTTGTCCATTCCTGAGAATGAATGAAGGAACTCATTAATGCATATATTGATATTAATTTAAATAGTTTCTTCCAGGAGTTCCTGGAACGCATTAAACACACTCCCGGGTGTTAATGCTTTCAAACATTTAAAATCAAGGTTTGCAACACATTTCAGAGGTTTGGGAGAATAATAAAAGCAGGGACTGCAAGGAAGCTTTAAAGAAACTACTTTATGTTTTGTCATCCATGGCTTCACCCAAGCAGGGTTAGTTGGGCCAAAAATTGCAACAACGGGTATATTTAATGCTGCTGCAAGATGCATAAGCCCTGAATCGTTACTTACAAAAATTTTGCAATATTTCATAATAGCTGCAGTTTCTCTTATAGAATTAGTTGTAACTGCAGTAATTCTCCCAGAATCTGCGTTCATTTTAATTATTTTTAATTTTAAATCTTCTTCGTCTTTTCCTCCAAAAACCATTATATGGAAATCCTGAGAACTTTCAATTATTAATCTAGCGAGCTCTCCAAAATATTCGACTGGCCACCTTCTCTTTTCGTGATTTTTCAGCGGACTTGTACCGGGATGAAATCCTATCAATATTTTTCCATGAAGCCTATTTTTGGATAAGAAAGAATCCGCATACTCTATTTCCTCATCCTGTAAGAAATATTGCAAGGGGTACAGCTGTGGAGAACGAACACCAAGTAATTCAATTAATTTGTAATTTTCTTCTACCACGTGTAAATGCTCATCTTCTTTTACAGTAACATTTTTAAGAAAATTCAAAGACATGAGATTACTCTTAAGGTAATAGTGCCCCACTCTTTCACGCGCGCCTAGTAAAAAAGCAAACACATTATAATGAACTCTATTGGAGGGATAAAAATTTATGGTAACATCAAATTTTCCTCGATACTGCAATAAAAACTTTAGTGCCTTTACTTTGGAAACTTTAAGAAAGGGATAATAAATCAAATGATCCACATAGGGATTATATTTAAGAACCTCAAAAGTACCAGGAGAAAATGTAAAATATGTAATTTCTACATTCTTTAAACTTTCTTTTAAAGCCCTTAAA
>QNDO01000131.1 GCA_003644895.1 Candidatus Hydrothermota bacterium
CATGCACGCTTTACGCTGTACGCTTCACGTCCTTTGAGGTTCTTCGTCTACCGTTTACCATCTACCGATTTTCCCTGTCATTCTGAGCGAAGCGAAGAATCTCTAAATATTTTATTCGTCTACTGTCTTCCGTCTACCGTTTACCGATTAGTACTTTCTCTTGACCTATTTTTAACTTTACTTTATAATTCCTACTAAATAAGTAGGAATTATAATGAAGATTACCACAAAGACAAGATACGCAGTAAGAGCACTTTATAGGCTGGCCTCCTACAAGGGAGGCGAGGCTACATTGAAGGAAATTGCCCGCAGAGAGGGCATATCTGTAAAATATCTGGAACATATATTTCCGGCTCTGGTAAAAAATGGAATGATAGAAAGCTCAAGGGGATTAAAAGGTGGATACAAATTGAAACGCAAACTGAGTGAGATTTCTTTAATGGAAATTATCAGAGCTGTGGGTGAAGGCGTTTTTGTTTCAGAATGTGTAGAGGACAATAAACTCTTTGACTGTCCCTTTGAGAATTTATGTGAAGCAGAGAAATTCTGGAAAAGGGTGAGAAAAAGAATAGAGAAGGTTTTTGAATCCACCAAACTGGAGGAAAATCAATGAACGAGTTAAAAAAGGTCTATCTGGATAATGCGGCATCGACCAAGGTGGACGACAGGGTGCTGGAGGCCATGATACCCTATTTCAGGGAATTTTATGCAGTTCCATCCTCGGAATTCAGCCATTCTCCAGGTATCCAGATAAAAGAAGCAATTGAAAATGCAAGGGAGAGTATTGCAAAAAAAATTGGTGCACAAGCTGAGGAAATAATATTCACCTCGGGCGGCACAGAATCCAATAATATAGCCATAAAAGGCGGTGCATATGGACAGATAGACAATGGCAAACATATTGTCATTTCCGCCATAGAACATAGATCAGTTCTTGAATCTGCTAAGAGACTCGCAAAGGAAGGATTCGAATTGACTGTTGTAGGAGTGGATGAAGAAGGATTCATAAAAATTGATGAATTGAAGAAAGCCATACGCAAGGACACGGTACTGGTGAGTGTGCAGTTTGTTAATCATGAAGTAGGAACTATTCAGAATATTAAAGAAATGGTCAATATGGTGAAGTCCATAAATCCGAAAATAATTTTTCATACAGATGCTGCCTATGCTACAGGTTGGATTGATCTGAACGTGAAGGATCTCGGTGTTGATCTTCTCACACTCACAGCCCACAAGATGCACGGGCCAAAGGGAGTGGGCGCACTTTACATCAAGAAGGGAGTAAAAATCACAAAATTTATTGACGGAGGTTTCAGTGAATTTAACCTAAGGGGTGGAACACCCAATGTCCCCGGTATTGTGGGGTTTGCAAAAGCTTTTGAAATCTTGTCAAAGGATACCATAGAGTATGTAAAAGGGTTGAGGGATAAATTTTATGAAAAGGCCCTAAATGAAATTGAGGAAGTAAGATTAAATGGAGCAAGGGATTTCGAAAAAAGACATCCCAACAATCTGAATCTCTCATTCAAATATGTGGAAGGTGAGTCGGTGGTTCTTTATCTCGATATGAAAGGGATCTCAGTCATTACGGGATCTGCCTGTTTCTCACGGACTCTGGAGCCTTCTTACATTCTCATGGCAATGGGATACAGTCATGAAGATGCCCATGGTTCGGTGAGATTTACCTTCAGTAAATTTAACACTCCAGAAGAAATAGATTATACTATAAACGTTTTAAAGAATGTAATTGATACGCTGAGGAGGTTGAGTCCCCTTAAAGGAGAGTAGTGATGCCACTACCATATTCAAAAAAATTAATAGAGTTATTTATGAATCCCAAAAATGTAGGAGAAATTGAAAATCCTGATGCCAAGGCAACAGAAGGCTCCCCTGCATGCGGGGATATGGTTCAGATTTTCTTAAAGGTTGACCCTGAAACGAAAAGAATTGTAGATATTAAGTTCAAATCCTATGGTTGTGCTTCCAACATTGCCACCGCTTCCATCGTTACTGAGCTGGCAAAAGGAAAAACTCTGGAGGAAGCTAAAAAGATAACCTGGAAAGACGCCGATAGAGAGCTTGGAGGTCTTCCACCCGTAAAGGTTCACTGTGCGGTTCTTGCTGTAGATGCACTTCACACTGCAATAGAAAACTATGAACATCAACATGGTCTTCTAAAGGAAAAGAAACCCACAGATAAAGAAAAGGTTATCAAAAGATTGAAACATGTAATTGACCCGAGAAAGGGACTGGACGTTATAAGGACAAAGCTTGTTAAAGACGTTGAGGTGGAGAATGGTGTGGTCAGAGTTTATGTGGATATGGAAGAGGATGAACAATATGCTGGAAATGTAAGGGAAGAAATAATTGAGAGATTGGAACCATTGTGGGATGTTAAAAAAGTGGAGGTTATCTTCAAATGAGCCCTATAGAAATCAGCTGTATAGGAGAGACCTGTATTACAGAACACATAGTTAAATTTAGAAATGCATATAACAAGGCTAAACCTGGTGAAATTTTTATTCTCGTAGGGGACAATGAATTGGGGAAAAAGGAAATTCTCAAAGCTGCTGAATTCATGGGTATTGAAATTGTTGAGATAAAAGATTCCAATAATCAATGGACCATCAAATTCAGGAAGGGGTAGGATGGAAGAATCCAAAGAAAAGCTAAAAAAGGAAATAGAAAGACTCAAGAAGGAGAAAAATGCCATTATACTGGCGCATAATTATCAAATAGAAGATGTACAACTTATAGCAGATTTTCTGGGAGACTCTCTGGATCTTTCCAGGAAGGCAAAGGAGACAGAAGCTAATATAATAATCTTCGCAGGAGTATATTTCATGGCCGAAACAGCAAAGATCCTTTCTCCGCATAAAAAGGTCCTTATACCAGAAAAGGATGCGAGATGCCCCATGGCGGATATGGTTACTGCAGAAGAATTGCTGAAGTTCAAAGAAAAATATCCCGATGCTAAAATTGTGGCTTATGTGAACACAAACGCAGATGTAAAAGCAGTGGCGGATGTATGCGTAACATCCGCAAATGCAGTTGATGTTGTAAGAAAGCTGGATGCAGATAAAATTATCTTCGTTCCCGATAAAAATCTTGCTCATTATGTGGCAAAGAATGTAAGAGATAAGGAAATAATACCATGGCCTGGGTTCTGCTACGTACATCGTTCTTTCCTGGCTACAGATGTAGAAGCTTCCAGGCAGATTTACCCTGACGCAGTTCTACTAGTTCATCCTGAATGCGATCCTGAAGTAGTTGAAATGGCAGATTATGTGGCAAGTACCCAGGGTATGATTAATCTTGCCAAGAAATTACCTGCCAGGAGATTCCTTATAGCCACGGAATCGGGACTTGTTACGAGGATGCAAAGGGAGATACCTGAAAAAGAGTTTTACAATGCAGGTCTCCCGAAGGTTTGTTCAAATATGAAAAAAATAACTTTAAAGAGCATCTATTATTCTCTTCTGGAGGAGAAATATGAGATAGAAATTCCTCCAGATATCATGGAAAAAGCTAAACTTTCCCTTGATAGGATGCTGGAATATTCAAAATAAGGAGGTAAATCATGGCATTCCTTTCAGAAAAGGACAAACAACAAATAAAGGAAATGTTCAAAGACCTGAAAGAACCAGTGAAGATCATCAACTTCACACAGACACTGGAGTGTCAGTACTGCAGAGAAACCAGACAGATTCTCGAAGAGGTAGCTGAACTCAGTGACAAAATAAATCTCGAGATTCTGAATTTCGTGGAAACCAAGGAAAAAGCCCGAGAATATGGAATAGAAGACAGAATTCCAGCCATCATAATAGAAGGAGATAAAGATTATGGAATAAGATATTATGGCATTCCATCTGGTTATGAATTTGGAACCCTTATAGAGGATATTATTATGGTTTCTAAAAGAGATTCCGGTTTAAAATCTGATACCAAGGAAAAATTACATCAGCTCACCAAGCCCATTCATATCCAGGTATTCATTACCCCCACCTGTCCATATTGTCCAACCGCAGCTGTAACAGCCCACAAAATGGCCTTTGAGAGTGATCTTATTAAGGCAGAAGTTGTTGAAGCAATCGAATTTCCTCATCTCGCTAACAAATATGGTGTTTACGGTGTGCCCAAAGTGGTAATCAATGAAACTACATCTTTTGAAGGCGCACTTCCAGAAGAAACGTTTCTTGAGTACGTTCTGAAAGCCCACGAGAAGTAAATAAGCTGTTGTTAGGAAATTCATGGGGGAGTTACAACTCCCCCTTTTTATTATTTTAGTATAATTATTCTTGCTGTTTTGTTAGGATTCTCTCTGCTTTTCAATAGATATACACCACTTTTTAAGTCAAGGTGGTAAAAGACGTTTAATTTCCCCGTAAATACTTTTCTACCTGTCACACTGAAGATATCATAATCTGATTCTACGTCTATTCTGAAGGAATTGCCATTTCTTTCTTTAACAGGAGTGGAACCTTTTGCTAACCAAAGGGAAGCATTCAAAAATATAATTCTATTATCACATCCTGCTTCCCTCCAACCATCATAAATATGCTGATTTCCGGGTCTTGCTGTCCCGTCATCTGCAGGAGAAGAATCTCCAATAGCTGCTACTCTGCCCCGGCCATATTCGGCAGTTGCAAACATCACATAGGTGGTATCGTGGGGCATATCTGTCTTCCAGACATGAGCTGTAACTGAAGGATTATAGCTGGGATACAGTGTCATCACAGTACCTGCATGGTAACTTATTGCATAAACCCGGCCTACTTCACCAAATATAATGGAATCTGAAGGTAGATCGTTCACATTTGAATCAGGTGCATCCGTAATGTAATTGGATGGTTCTCCAGTAACATTAAAATGGATTCCGAAGATTGTATCCACACCGAATCCATATAAAAGGGCAGTATCAGGTAGAGTTGGA
>QNDO01000132.1 GCA_003644895.1 Candidatus Hydrothermota bacterium
CATCTCTCCTTGAACCACTGCCCAGATACTATCCAGCTGATAATTATCAACTGCATCAACAGAAATACTCACCTCATTTCCAACAATAACAGCCTTGGGATAAATAACCCAACTCACTATTTCTGGGGCAGTATCATCAACCACGGTAAATACCCCCTGCATGGAGTTCCAGTTACCTGAGGTATCATTCACATACACCGTAAATGAGATATTCCCTATCTCTTCAGGAACCCATGAATATGAACAATCATCCATACTTATATTCCCCTCGCCATAGTCTATAAGACAGATATCAATAGCCACATTATCCACTACTTCAGCGGTTACGGTCTGCTCCTCTCCATATGAGATAATATCAGAAAACCATAAACTGAGGAATACGGGGGGCTCTTCATCGGGAACCGTTATTCTAAGCAAAGAAGCGTCTATCCCCTCTGGTGTAGTGCCAGTTACCGTAATTTTATACTCCCCCGGTGGGGTACCATCCGGAACATTAATAGTAACAGTTACTTCCTTGGACTCAGAAGCATTCAGATCAAGGCTATCCTCAGAGAAGATGAGCCAATTGCTATCAGAACTCAACTCCACTGTAGTTTCTTGCTCTCCAGTATTATTTACCACAAAGACAGTAGAATTAGAAGAACCTGCAGATATTGTCATAACCAATAGATCTGGCTTCAAATCAATATAAGTAGCATTGAGAGCAATGAAGGATAGACTCCTATTAGCTGTATTACCTGAAGTATCATTAGCATAAACAGTAACGGTATAGCCCCCAAGCTCATCTGCAGTATAAGCCACCGAATCTGTGAAATAGAAAATCACTAGATCATTAGATGGTTTTGTAACAATTAACCATTTTTTATCCACCTGATAATTATCCGTAACTGTAGCTGAAATAATAACCTGCTCCCCCAAGGTTACTATAGAAGGCTCTATCTCATAGCTTATTATCTCCGGCTTTGTAGTATCTTGAATAATAAAAGACCCTATAACTGAATTCCAGTTTCCTAAGCTATCTTTAGCATATATCCTATAGACCACTGTCTCACCTGGAGCCTCTTCCGGAATCCAGGAGTACCAATATCCTGGGTTCATAGTATGATTCACGCCATTAAACTCAATTAACACAAGAGCAAGACCGTCCTCATCACTGACATTCACAGAGACATTCTGCTCTGAACCATATTCCAGTGGATCGGTTTCCATTAAACCATAGATCAGTGGTCCCTCAGGGCTCTCTATCTTTATATCCTGATTCTTATCCTCTGCCAATTTACTTCCCAGTATCTTTGCATAGAGGAAATATGTGTCTTCTCCCAAATCATAAGTACTAAGATTACCCACATACCTCCCTGTGGAGACCCTCCTTATATCCTCTGGGTAATACCTATAACCCTGGGGATTGGCTGATGTATCCTTAATCTGAGCCTCAATATCGGGGGCATCCTTCAAAGAACCATTAAACCATGTACTAATATTAAATGGAATTACCTCCCCTCTCAGATAACTCCTAACATCGTAATCAATCTTAATCCTCCAGAAAGAAACCGGGATCACTATCTCCCTCAAAATACTGTCTCCAGTTTCCAGCGAAACATTTACCCTCACTGTATAGTTCCCAGAATCCTCTGGAACTATGCCCTCTAAAATGAAATTGTATCTATATGGATAACCTTCATTCTCAGTACTGTAAAGTAGGGAATTATCAGGCTTTAAGACTTGAATACTAACATTAGCCTCTTTCTGAATACCTTCTTCATCAGTCACATTCAAAACCTCTACTGTAATATTGGACCTAAACCTTCCAGTATGGTCAAATGGAAACACAATATCACTAGATTCCCATACCCACTGGTTGTTCCAAACCAGAATAACCTTACTCAGAGAGATTCCAATGCCATAAACACAGAACCCATCACTTCCAGAACCAGAGTTATTCCATGAGTCATAAGCCCTTGCCTTCACGGTATAGTTTCCATTCTCTGCGGGAACACTAAAGCTCCAGAGATAGGGTGCCTCTGTATCTATGTAACTATCGCCATTAAGACTAAACTCCACAGTAATCCCAGAACTCACAGGATTCATATCAATATCTAGCACAGAAGCATTACAAACCTGCTCCTCATATCCACTCAAAACATCTTTATCACAGTTAACCATAACCAGGTAACTAGAATTCACAATCAGTTCTTCAGAAGCAATTCCAATCTCACCTTCATACTCCACTTTAGCAACCACTGTCATACTCTCATCATCTTCCTCAACAATATAGCTATCAGTCCATAAGCCATTAACAACATCTATAGAGTGCGTAGTAGAACCCCAGCTGACATTCAAACATTCACTGCATGTTATTCCCCCCTCAACACTACCATTGGCCCTTACCGACCATCCTCTCATAACCTCTGTTCTATTCAAATCCATTGTTATATTCAAACCGGCTGCTATACATTCACCTCCAGAACAGATATAACCCTCACCACAAACCTCCACCACTTCAGTACCCTCACTTCCTATTTGAGAATAACAGCTAACTGTAGATGGATCACAACCTCTGATGATCAGGGTCACATCCCTCACCACATTATTCCCAGAACAATAATTACTACCATAGTAGATGTAATTATCGCCACAATCCTCTATCAAGCTATCACTGTCAGAATAACCACAAGAGGCAGAAACTGTTCCAGGATTACTGCATGTATATGTTCTATACTTTCTATAAACGTCATTCAAGTAACAGTAATTACTTCCCACATAACCATCTGTGCCACAGTCCGAGTCAACTATACAGGAAGCTACCGTAAAGCTGACATTACTTGAGTTCAAATTTCCTGCAGTATCATTTGCATAGACAGTAACATTATAGATTCCTGTCAGGGAGGTATTGGCGAATGTATTCTCATAGAGTGAATTCGGATTCAGGATTATATTCTCCTCACCATTCGGCTTCATGATAGATGCCCAAACCAAGGAAACATTAACATTATCTGTTACATTAGCTGAAATCTGAATAGAGGTATTCACAAGTATCCCAGTAGAACTCAGAGACACATTCCAGATTGTTGGTTTAGTAACATCAAACGTAATCGTCCTGGTTTCAGATACATTCCAGTTCCCGGCAGAGTCATTAGCCCATACCTTATAACTATAAGTACCTTCAGCATCTGACTTATTCTTATAACAGAAAACGGAACTCCCACTACCCTCTTTAGTCATCGACTCATTCACTCCATTCCACTCCAACAAACAGGCAACGATATCTGTTGCACCATTCACCACAGTAACATTCACATAGGTCCAGTTCCTGCTGACATTCACACCATCATCGTCTGTGGGACTTACAAATGCTACAGATGGCTGTGTAGTATCCACAATCACCTTTATCCCTGTCATATTAGAATTCGTTGCATTATCATAAGCAGTTGCATTTATGGTGTAATTTCCATCTGTTTGAACCCCTAAAACTACTGACCAAGTTGTGGAGTAGTTAAGTGTTGAGTTCACTAAAACTCCACTTGAATCATAGATTGAGATATTAGTATAGTTGTAATTTGTATCTATCGTGTTTCCAGAGACTATAATCGTTAATGAGTTGAGGAACTGACCATCTGTGGGAGAAGTTATAGATATTGTCGGTTCGGTGGAATCTAATGTTATTTTTCTGGTTTCTGTGGTATTGGAATTTCCAGCCTTATCTCTTACGGTAACATTATAGAAATAGTAATCGTTAGGGTTAAGATTCGTCCAGTTGATATTATATGTCTGGGTCGTATAGTTGGTTTCATTCATTAGTGCGGTAGAATTATACAGCCTGAAGGTGATATTACCGAAGTTGATCTCTGTTACAGAGACATTTACATAGATGAAATTTTGATTTCTGTAGGAATTATCTACCAATGTATCTGCACTAAACTGTATACTGGGATAAGTGGTATCTATACAGATATTAATCTTGGTTGAATTACTATTGGAGGCGTTATCATATCCTGTGGCGTTAATGGTGTAGTTTCCATCGTAAGGCACAGTGTAGTTTGTCTGCCAGTTTGTAGAATAGTTCAGCGTGGAGAATAATAAAGTTCCCGTTGAGTTATACACCGAGATATTAGTATAGTTGTAGTTTGTATCAGTAGTAGTTCCTGTAATATTGAAATTCCTGTGATTCAAACAGACATCAGCAGATGGGGAAGTGATACTAATCGTTGGCTTTGTTGTGTCAATAGTTAAGACAGTCAAACTCCTTATCTCACTCTCTCCAGAATTCCCAGCAGTATCATTCACCAACCCGTAGTAAGTGTAAGTTCCGTCTGTTAAATTTGTTACATTGTTGTAGAACCTCCACTCCGTAGAATTGTATTTCTGGAATTCCGAGAGGTAGTGCATTTTAATCTCCTCAGCACTCAAAGCCCTGTTGTAGATGCGGACTTCATCTATTGTGCCAATAGCAAAATAACCTGGATTAGCTAAGTTATGCGCGCCTATTGCAATACCTACGGTAAAATTGAAATTACCCGTAAAAGAACCTGAACCTGAATTCTCTAAAACACCATCTACATATATATAGACATTATTTCCACTTTTTACACCGACTAAATGATGCCAGGCGCCATCATTGATGGTGGTCACGCTGTTGCCTGAAACTACTTTGACACCATTACTGTCTCTTACACTGAAATGCGCCTTTCCATCCCCACTGGAATCTAGACAACCAAGCCAAATCGATGTTGAACCGGAACCCTGGTATCTACTTACATAAACTTTTGCACCGCTACAACTCTGCGAAGTTTTTATCCAGCATTCATAGGTTACATAGCCCGCTCCAAAATCCAAAGAATCACTGTATGGCACCTCTACATAATCATTTATACCATCAAAACTC
>QNDO01000133.1 GCA_003644895.1 Candidatus Hydrothermota bacterium
AAAGCCCTTGATGAAAGAATGGAGGCAAGAATTCGTTATAAGGCAAAAGAAGTTGAAAGGATCCAAGTAGAAACACACAGGGAACCAGAGCCTGAACCAAAGCCCAAACCTAAACCAACACCCGAACCGGTTAAGAAGACTGAGGAAGAGGAATTTGAGGAAGAAACCCTTGAGTTATCTCCCGAAGAGTTTGAGGAGGCAAAAGAGATTCTTAAAGAAATAGTGGAAGAGAAGGCGCAGGAGGGGCTTGCTGGAACCAACGAAGAAGCAGCTCCCATAGTGGAGGAGCCTCCACCGGAAGCCGTGGAGGAGCTCCCAAAAATCAGCATGAAGGGTCCTCCAAAGCCTGTCCGCCGTGTTACTCGTAAGCCTTCACGAAAGAGAGTTCCTGTAGTGGCTATTATTCTGGGAATAATTGTTGCAGGGGGTCTTGGTTTTCTGGGATACAGATTTTTCCCAAAAAAGACCGCAAAAATTCTCCCTGTAGCGGAACAGCGATACACATTCATGGGTAATCCTCAACATAATTATGGAACAGTGGCATTTATCACAGAAGATATGCCTAAACCTGCATGGACCCTTGATCTCGGAGGAATTTTGTCCCAACCACTCATAGTCGGCAGTTCCATTTATCTGGGTAACGAGAAGGGTACTCTATTTTGCGTGGATACCTCTGGAAGAATTTTATGGTCAAAGACCCTCGCTGGAGGGGTTTTATCTGCACCTGTTAACTATGGCGAAGATGTCGTTGCAGGAACAGAGAATGGTCTCCTATATTTCATTCACAATACAGGCGATATTCGCACAAGAATGGACATAGGGGGAAGTATACTCTCAACTCCTGCGGTTATTAAAAACAGAGCATATGTTACATTGTTCCAGAAAGGGATTCGAGCCATAAATATGGAGGATAAAAGCACTGTATGGTCCTATGCACCCGGTGATATTTTCAAATCAACCCCTGCCGTAGATGGGAAGATGGTATTTGTAGGAGATTTTGCAAGAAGATTCTATGCATTTTCTGTGAAGAACGGAAAAATTCTCTGGTCTTTTGTTAGTGAAGGGGCAATTGAGGCCCCACCTGTGGTTATTGATGAAAGTATTGTGTGTGCTGATAACTCTGGATATGTGTATAGAATAAGAAAAGAAGACGGTAAAATTCTGTGGAAGACATCCACCGGAAATCCAATTCCTGGAAGTCCCGCTGTGAAGGATTCTTTGGTTGTAGTTGCCAATTCTACGGGAGATGTTATGGGTATTTCCCTTGTAGACGGGAAAGTAGAATGGACGTTTTCTACGGGAAGTATTATTTTATCCACCCCGGTTATAGTTGATAAATTTGCCTTGGTCACCACAGGTTCAGGTGAGTTTGGAGAGATATACGCCTTTGACATAGAGACTGGAAAAGCTGTGTGGGTGATACCTGTGCCTACACCATTGGATGTTTCACCTGTTGTCGTGGATAAATATTTGATCGTGGCGGGCCGTAATGGCCAGCTTTTTGCCTACACAACTTATTGATTTTTCGACTGTTGTAACCTATAATTAAGCCACTCACGGGCCGTTAGCTCAGGTGGTAGAGCACCGGATTTTTAATCCGGTGGCCGCAGGTTCGAGTCCTGCACGGCCCATTTTTTATTTTTGAGGTACTCCTATTGAACCACCTACTTTATCCTACCATCACCTCCTCGTGCACCAAGTAAATGCAGCCTTAAGTGTCAAATTCCAAATTTTCCCGGGAGTTTCGGGAAGAGCCTAGTGAATTTTATTTCTTTAAGTCCACTCAGAAATCTAGTAAGTCTCTCGATCCCTATACCAAATCCTGCTGAAGGAGGAACACCCTCTTCAATGAGTGAAAGATAAATGTCATAAAAGTCGGCATCAATTCCCTTTTTCATGAGCATCCTCTTCAATCTTTCTGGTCTCCACTCCCTCTCTCCACCTGATATTGCTTCACCAAACCCTTCAGGATATAGAAGATCAAAATCTACCATGGTGCCAGCCCGAGGATCTTCTCTGTAATAAAATTCCCTTACTTGGTAGGGAAAATCTATTACCCACACTGGCTGCGAAGCCTTCTCCGAGAGTCTGTACTCAAAATCATCTCCATATTTTTCCACAGCTTCACTATAAGTAATCCTTGGAAACGGCCTTTTCAAACGAGGTAATTTTCTTCCGAAAAAACTTAATTCTTCCTCTCCCTGGACCCTCTCAAATAGGTAAAGAAGCATTTCCTCAATGAAGTCCATTATCTCTTCCCTTGATGCCCCCCTCATCTCAAGGTCAAGCTGGACAAATTCTACAAGATGCCTGCTTGTGGATACCTTTTCAGGAGGCTCAATTCTAAAGTTAGGGGAGAAGATATAGATCTTTTCAAAGGTCAGCATGGAAAGCTGCTTATGGAAAATCATGCTTTTGGTCAGCTGAAATTTGTAACCATAGACATCAAAAAAAATAGTATCATAAGGAGATGAAAGAGGATCCGTGATAGGAGATGCCACCACAGGGAATAGTTCGATGAAACCCTTCCTGTCGAGATACGTTCTCAACATAGATATAATCTTACTTTTCAATCTATTTACCATATATGTTTTTTTATCCAATAAATGTGTTCTTATACAAAGAACCTCTTTTATTTTTTTCATGCCGCACCTCCTTCACTAGTTTTTAGGGAATTTTAGGGAAGTATTTTTAGGTTATATTAAAAGAAATACACGTCCCCCGCTGTTAACGGGGGACGTTATTATTGAAGAAATCAACAGTAAGAAGTGAGGTTAAAAACTGGTAAATAAGCCTTGAAATTATCTTAGAATCTCTTTTGTTCGCTTTATCCCACAATAAACTCCTCATCTACATCCTGGCGAAAGTTTAAACTCTCCGTTTAAAATAATCAACTCTTTTCTCTATTTAACTACATATCACCTCACCTTTACAATTTTTAACAAATTGCACGTCTTTATACCTCCGGCCTTTTTATATGAAATTTTTAGAAAATAAACCCCTGCTTGGACTTTCTTACCATTTTGCTCTTTACCATCCCAGAGGACACCATGGGCCAGACAATAAAAATCAGTATTTAATGTTCTCACAAGTCTGCCGGTTAAATCATAAATCTCCAGAACCACTTTCTGTTTTTCGTATATATTACCCCCTTGAGTATCTTTTGTATTTATGCATTTAATGCTAACAGATGTGGAAAACGGATTAGGAATTACCCTGAACTTAAGAGTGTTAAGTAAAAGCTCATGCTCCTTCTCTTCTACACCTGTAAAGGAACCTAATTCAGCCCACACTCTGTATGAAGAATAAGGATAGGGGGTAAAAGAGGAATAAGCGATGAGATAACTATATCCGTGAGCAGCAAGACTTGGATCCTCACCCTCACTCACTTTAAAGGAATCAATGATACTACCATCCATGGATAGTTTCACTCCCAGCACCTCTCCTTCTCTCTGGCCAATAATGAGATATCCGTCGCCACAGAACTCAACTCTTGGCATATACAGATACAAAGGAATATAACATGAATCCCTCTGCTCTCCGCCTACACTTAACCATTTTCCAATCAACCCTCCTCCACTTTGGTATACACAGAAATAGTTGCTTCCATCATAGGTTAGGGAAGGATAGCTCCCTTCTCCGATTGGAACCCTGAGGTAAAGAATACCACCGTATCCCCCTACAGATGAGCAAAATATACTATCAATAAAAAAATCTGTTTCACTCCAAGCAATTAAATAACCATTATTATAATCATTGAAGCAGACCGAGGCAGAGCCCAACATGAATACTGTAGAAGGAATATTTGAAATGTCTATGGGAGGTTGCCATATAAGACCTCCTGTATCAATGTTACAGACATATACTCCTGTAGGATAGCCCGGCTTTATCCAGCTTATGCAGAATGTGCCTGCTCCTCCATCCACATCAAGAGCAGTGGCATAACTGATGCTATCTTCAATTAGTAAAGTTTCAGCCATTGCCATACCATCTCTTGCAATCCTTTTTCCTTTAATGGTTGAATCACTTGCATCCTGCCATACGCAGAAATAATAGGGATCTTCATAAGCAACAGCAGGTTTTTCTCCTGGAAAATAAATTGTAATTTTCTTCAAGGGATTCCCTGTGGAATCAAGCAATTCCCCTTCAATACCTAAAATATTGTCCTTCCATACAACCAGTACGCTGTCACCTCCAAACACACAATCTGGCCTTCGTTGGACTGATGCAGTTATACCTACATTTTTACAATACCAGTCATCAAGAAATACACCATCTTCATCTATACGACTACCAACAATTCCCATCCTGTACGATTCAGTGTGTTTCCATAATGCAAAGTATACATTATTGCAGAAGGCTACATCGGTATAAATCCGGGAAATTATAAGAGAATTAGTCGAACGATGGTGAGAAAGTATGGTTCCATCTGTTTGAACCAATGCATTCACTACATCCTTATATCCGTAGTTTTCAATATAGGTTACAATAAATTTATTACCATCTGAGGCAACAGCAGGGTAGTATTCATCATAAAGGCTGATTTCGGATATTAAGATAGAGGGATCGTCCAATACATTGCCATCCCCATCCACTCTTGTGCCGTATATATCCTTATCACCTTCTCTTGTGTCTTCCCACACACAGAGCCAGTAACCATTACAATAGCCTACGCGGGGATTTGACCGACTCCCTGTGGCATTAACCAACTTTATTCCACCTACATCCAGAACAGTTCCATCTGGAGTCACTCTCGCACCATATATCTCCCCGTAACCTCCCCTATTATCCACCCAGACAACAAAAAAATTAGTTCCATTAAAAGAAATATCCGGAGAACCTTGAGTACCTGCCTC
>QNDO01000134.1 GCA_003644895.1 Candidatus Hydrothermota bacterium
TCCTGATAGGCGAGTATCGGTGCCACAACATCGTTACCATTGGCATCCCATACGTGGACATAGAAGGAATCAGTACCTACAGCATTGTAGAAGTAGAATAGCACACTTGTTACTCGTGTGAAAGTATCTACAAGTGTACTACCAAACTGGACAGCCAAGGTATCAGTATTCGGAACATAGGCAAAGTATCCGGGATCGCCGTCATCATAAGAAATAAGTTCTCCAGCGTAGTATCTGTAAGTGGGGGTTGTTGCAGAGTTTCCAGCGGTGTCTACAGCTGTGAAGTAGTAGGTAACAAGGGCACCTGATGGTTGGGCAGGTATAGTATAATAGTATATAACATTACCAAGAGAATCGGTAACAACAGAATCATGTGGTGCTGCCGTGATAGAGCCACCATCCACGTTATAATACAATGTGTCCGCTGCAATTGGTGAATAGTCAAGAATTGTTGTAGTAATTGTTATGTCTCCTATGGCACTGGTCTGACCCTCTGGAGGATATGGTGGACGTGTATGCGATATGAGAGGTGGAGAATTATCAGAAAGGTTTGCAATAACGGCCACATCATCCACGAACCATCCAGCTTCATTAACGTATGTATCAGACTCCAGTCTGAATCTTATCCATACAGTAGAGTCTCCGGCAAAGGCGGAAAGATCAAGGGATACGGGATACCAGTTTACACTGTCACCGGTTAAGGAGTCGATCTTTGTCCAGTTAGCTAAATCTGTGGAAACCTCCACATATCCAAAATCCCAGCCATCCTCAATATAATGTTTCGTCCAGAATTCCAGGGTATAGGATGGATATTCACTCAAATCCAGAGGATCTGCAAGCTGTCCTATAATATTGGCATTATTGGGATAATTTGCATTGGCAGTGTCAGTGTAAGAGGAGTCTCCAGAGTAGGCATCTTCTGCTGTATTCTCCCAATCCCCAATCCAGTTTCCAGTGCCCGCTTCAAAGTCATCAAAGAATATAGCAATTTTATTTGGAAGTCCGGGGGTTCTGTAAATGGTAGGATGGAAATCTAAGCTGTTGTTATCAGTGTCTTTACCGTCTGGGAATCTCACAAGAGACCTTCCGCCCCACACATCAGGAGCTGGAAGCCCTTCTCCTCTGAATACCCATGTGGTTGTATCTGAATCACCGTATCCTATGGCGTCCACTATTATGGTGTCTGGACCATCTATGTACCAGAGCTGTATGTTATCAGGACCATTCTGCCAATCGACACCTGTAATTTTATCATAGTTTGGTACAGTAGTGTCCTGAGCAGCAACAAAGAATCCATCAGGAGGAATGGTATCCCCGCTGAGGTCGACTGTTTCGTAAATTAAACCGTTAGCACCGTTTATACCTACCAGCATCATATTATCAAGAGGCATTCCAGGAGGACCATAAAGCTCTACGAACAATCCCTGATCTGCTCCAGGAGAATCATAGTAAACTTCATTGATCTTTACGCGGGTGTAAGCATAAGCCATTATATCAGATGAATCCCTGGGTTCAAGTTTGAAATTACCGAAGCTGTAATAAAGAGGAGCAGTTATAGCATACTCTATACCTGAATCGGGAGTGAAGGCCAGTCCCATATCATCTACTCTCAATGGGCCTGTACCATCGTCAATCTGCCATTCTCCATAGCCAAGGTCCGGGTCGGTACAAATACCTTTAGTGCTCAGGAGAACACCTTCGTACTGTTCATCGTTTGCCTCTCCAGTTGTCACAGTTATGGGATCTGGTAAGCTGACACCCGAAGCAAGGACTTCAAGGTCCTGAATATCTTTAAGTTCTGTTAGTCCATAATATTCGCTTACCACTCCTTCAATGTATATACTGTCTCCTACACTGACAGTGGGAGGTGACATGTATACCCAGATTCCACCCCACGGAACTGCGGGTTTCTCCTCAAGGAAGAAGCCGTTGGAGTAGACTCCTGTAACAATACCAAATGTTGCTACAGTGTCACCTTCATGGGCACTTGCATCGCTTCCTGTTCCTGTTGTATCCTGAATTTCAGGAATGGTGAGGATGGGATAGCCCTTTTGAACCACAAGGTCTCCTGCCTGGGATGGGTCGTAGTTGTAATTGTATGCTTTACCCTTTGTACCAGTACCATTCAGATCTGCATAAATCCAGGGACCCCAGACGCCACCCTCTTTAATGGAATAACGGAAACAGTAATCGTAGTGTCCCGGTTGAAGGGAACTATCTGCATGGATTCTTGCCATATATTCATAATTGTTCCCGGCAATTACATTGAATCTTGCATCTATCCATGTCCATAAAGTCTCTTCCTCGTAGGGTATACTTCCATCAGGTCCAAATCCAAGCTGAGCTCTTATTGAATCTTTGTTTATATCTGAGCCCACATCGGTAAGACCTGGCTCCCAGATCTGACCAAATATCAATTCGGTGGAGTCACCGACATTCACAGTTGTTGAAGGTGGCCACTGCGTATTTGCCCAGTCTGCGATGGGGGGAAGCCCTGCAGTGGAATTAAAGTTATGGATCCTCAAAATCAGAGTATCCACATACTTTTGTGAATCAATTTCAGAGATTTCGTATGGTAGATATTCTGCAATATAAGTTAATCCGTTATAAGCAAGGCCACCAGCAGTATTTACTGAATCACCGGTGGTGGCAATAAGGAATTTCCATGAGATGTCCATATCACCATAGGGTGAGTAAGGTTCCACCATGTCAGGGTAACCGGATGAAACCGTGAATTGAGGCATACCATCTGAAATCCCATCACCGGTTATTCCTACAATTGTATCGTTGTCCGTTGAACTGCTTAAATCATCCTTAATATACCTAGCTCTTAACCAGAAGTTGTAAAATTCAGTTTCATGCTCATAGTATCCAATATCGTCCCCCGAAATTATCAGATGTTTTCTATCACTGCCGGTTCCTGATTTCAGAAAGTTTATAAGTGCATTCTGCTCACCATCTGAGAGGCTGGAAATTTCACCCCAGTATATTGTGGTCCAGAGGGGAAGAGAATCTGCATAGGTTGGAACATCCCCAGAATACATTATATCCGGGGATGGCTCTATACCGGTAGCCCAGATGGCTTGCATATAAGGAGATAGCTCGTCGCCTGTAGAGTAAACGATAAGGTTTTCTCCACTCGGCATTATGTTATAGACATATGTGCCAGATATTGAAGAGTTTCCACTGTTGTCTTGAGCCAAGATATACCAGGCTACCTTGCTTCCTCTATCAACAACCGGAATAATTGCAACAAAGGTATCACCGGTTACATTGGTCATTGGAATAGAGTTCCAGCTTGTGCCGAGATCTACTGAATAATAAAGGTCTGCACCACTTACACCGCTCGGATCTGTTATGGATGCGAACACTGAATCTCCGACTCCGGTGTAGAAGTGATGGGAGGGAGCTTTTATAATACTAATAGCAGGTCCAACTGTATCAGGAAGCACTACCTCAGGGCCTGAGACATCGTCAATATACCATTCATCAGCAAAGTAACCCTGATATTTAAATGCAATGGTTATAGTATCTCCCACAAAGGCGCTGAGGTTGATTTGTACTTCTTCCCAGGTATCCTCTATCCCGGCAGATAGGCTCTGGAGTTCAAAGAAGTTGGTAGTATCAGTACCTGCTGTGGTATCAACCCATATTCCGTGATATTCAATGTAGGATCCATAGTTCTGAAACTGCCAGAAACTTAAAAGTGTATCAGTATCTGATATGTAAAGAGAGGGAGAAATTAGCCAGGAACTGCAGTCTGCATTATCATCATTATGATAAACAGAGTATGTTCCTGTGTGCGCCTGTAATAAGGTCTGCTGCCAGCCGTTATTCCCTGCTGCGCCATTGGTGACAACGGTCCATCCGTAAGGTGGAAAGGTGGATTCAAAGGACTCGGAGAGAGGATATTTTGATTTACCGGGGTTACCGGTTGTAGCTTTCAGATTCACGCCCAGGAGAGAGGGCTCAACCCGAATTACTTTAGCATGGCTTCCTCTCTCCTCTTTATTTTTGACCTGTGCAGGAGCCCATCCTATTAAAAATAGTACAAGGGCTCCTATTAGACTTTTATTTATGAACCTCATAAGAACCTCCTGTATCAAATTTATTTATAAGCCTTATATTTAATTCTGTCAAGTTATACTATATTTATAGATGAGAGCATCCTCAAAATTATCAGAATAGTATCTTTTTATTACCCTGTCTAACTTAAACCCCATCTTCTCATACAAGCGTATTGCGGGTAAGTTTGACCTTCTAACCTCAAGAGAGACAAACGTGTGATGCTTCTCCTCTGCTATTTTCAAAATCTTTTTAATTAGTCTGGTGGCTATACCCTTTCTCCTGTAATATTTTTTAACCGCAAGATTACCAATATGAATAGAGTGTTCAAACTCCCATGCGATTATGTACCCTGCTACTTCATCTTCTACAACGGCCACGAAAGAAAGGGATGCAGGGTTATGTAATTCAGCAAGAAATGCTTCGAGAGTCCAGGGGGATCTGAATGATTCCCGTTCTATTTCATATATTGCGGGAATGTGGCCTTTATTCAGTGGGATTATGTTTAAGGTAAGCATTAGGAAGTCTCAGATAAAATGGTTCAATTTCCAGTGGATTATGGGGACTCAAAGCATTTTTATTTTGATTAAAGAATTCCATGAGTTCCCTTGCATCAGGATACTTCAGGGGACCACAAACTTCAAAATCTGGATATTTCTCTTTTATTTTTTCCATCCTTGATATGGTATATTCTGAGATTCTCTTACCCTTCTCGTAGGCAGCCCAAAACACTTCTCCTTTCTGTGCAGGGAGTGTGGGTATAACCTTTTCTTTACCGTAAACAAA
>QNDO01000135.1 GCA_003644895.1 Candidatus Hydrothermota bacterium
GACGTCCAGGAAGCTGCAGAGCAGTGCCCTGGAGGTGCTATTATAATAGAAGATTCTGAGGAGTGTTAATTTAGAAAACACCCCATCCAACCACCCCCTCCTGCCCCAGGGAGTCTGTCCCCGCTCCCTGGGGTTTTTAAATAAGGAAAGTATGGAGAGTTCGTGATGAGTGAAAAAAGTGCCAAAAAGATGTTTGTAGACCTGGCTAAGATTTATGTGAAGGCAGGTAGAGGCGGCGATGGCATGATACATTTTAGAAGGGAGAAGTATGTGCCACGAGGGGGACCAGATGGAGGGGATGGTGGAAAAGGAGGGGATGTTTATCTTATAGGTGATAGGTCTCTCAAGACTCTGCTTGATTTCAAATATAAAAGGCATTATGTGGCAGAGGATGGAAAAAATGGAGGACCTTCCAAAAAAACGGGAAGAAATGGGAAAAATATCTACATTAGAGTCCCAATAGGCACTGTTGTATATGATGAAGAATCAGGCAAAATTATTGGAGAGGTGCTGGAACATAATCAAAAATTGTTGGTTGCACGAGGTGGTAAGGGTGGGCGGGGTAATGCAAGATTTGCAACCCCTGAAAACAGAGCTCCAAGAGTTAGGGAGGAAGGTGAACCAGGAGAAGAAAAAACCCTACGTCTGGAATTGAAACTTATAGCAGATGTAGGCCTTATTGGTTTCCCCAATACCGGTAAATCCACACTTCTTAATAAAATAGCAGGAACCTCCGCTAAAACTGCAGAGTACCCTTTTACCACATTGACCCCGAATCTGGGTATATACAGAGACGAAATTGGCCCATCATTTGCGCTTGTGGATGTACCCGGCATAATAGAGGGTGCACATGAAGGGAGGGGAATGGGACTTGATTTTCTGAGACATATTGAAAGAACAAAACTGCTGATAATCCTTCTGGATGCCACAAGTAAGAATATAAAGGGTGACTATAATAAACTTATGAATGAACTTAAATTATATAATGAAAACATGGTGCAGAAAGAAAGGATTATAGCAATAAACAAGATAGATCTAGTAAAAGATTATCCTCGATTGAATGTGGAAGAGGATGTATACTATATATCTGCTCTTAAAGGATGGGGCATTGATGAATTAATGGGAGGTATAAGGAAATGCCTACAAAGGATAAACCAAGAGATCCAGTAGACCAGATGTTAAAATCGAAAAATATACTGGAAAGAATGGACGCCGTGGATATTTTGCAGAGAAGAGGTGATAAAGAAAAAATATTGGAGCTTATTTATTCAGAAAGCTGGCATTTAAGACAGAAAGCCCAAGAGGCCCTGATTTCTTTTGGTGAATCTATAATTGAAATGGTAAGGCCGCTCCTTAATGAAAAATTCTGGTATGTAAGATCAGCGGCTATAAATATTCTTGGCGAATTAGGTGACACAGAATCTTTTTCCAAAATAAAAACTTTTCTTAAAGAGAAAAACGAAACGGTAAGGAATAGCGCAGCCTTAACCCTAATTAAATTACTCAAGAAAGACGATAAACTTAAAGAACAGCTGGATAAAGATGAAAGAATTCTTATTGAAAATATTCTCAAAAATCTGAAGGAATTCGAGCTTCTGGAGGTGCTCAGAACTGAGTGAGGTTCTTTAGTAAAAATCTGGATAGACTTTATAATACAGCTCCTACCTCCTTTAAAACACTTCTTCTTTTACAACTTCAGGAGTCTAATAATATTGTTGCATGTATCGGTGACGAAGAAGAGAGAGAGATTATAAAGGAAGAATTAGATTCTTTTCCCGGTGTCAGAGCGGTATTTTTTAATGGAATTTCTACTGCACATTTTATTCATGGTAATAAACACCACGTTATTCTCGCTGGAGACCCAGAAGAAACAGTTAATGCAGCGAAAGTACTTTCCTCGCTTACATTCAGGATTATACGCATCGGGGAAAGATTATCCATTGAACCGCTGTTTGAGTATTTGACAGAAATTGGCTATAGACGTGTGGGATTTGTCGAAGAAGAGGGCGAGTTTGCAAAAAGAGGCGGTATAATTGATATCTTCCCCAAAGGAGAAAAAGAACCTTACAGAATAGAACTTTTTGGCAATACTGTGAATTCTATACGGATCTTTGATGTAGAAACGCAGAGGTCAAAAAGAAAAGTAAAAGAATTTATTCTTGAGGGCATTGTCACCAACTCTACCAAGAATCATGTGTTGGTTCTTCAAGAAGTTAAAGGAATTCCACCATTTAAAATTTATCCGAACCCGGGTTATAGAGGGAATATTTCACTTCTTTTAGAAGAAATACATAGGTTAAAGGAGGAGGGATTCAGAGTAATATTTTTTACTACAGATGAAAGAAAAACAGAAAATTACAGGTCACTTTTCAACTGTGAAGTAATCAAAGGAAAAATATTTGAGGGATTTGTTTTTGAAGATGAAAAACTGGCAGTTTTCAGTGAGGCAGAGCTAAGAAGCTATGTCTCACGTAGAAAATACAAGGTTCCCAGCTTCGGGGAAAAAATTGAGGATTATACCCTTCTTGTTCCAGGAGATTATGTGGTACACATGGATTATGGTATCGGGCAGTTTACAGGTCTTGAAAAAATTCAATTTGAAGGAGTGGAGTATGAGTGTATCAGAGTTAAATATAAAGATGGTAATGTTTTCGTCCCAATCCATAATTTGCACAAAGTTGAGCGATTTGTTCGAGATACAGATACTCCACCACCCTTATCTTCTCTATCTTCATCCACCTGGAGAAAAAAACGTATCAAAGCTGAGATAGGTGTACTTAAATTTGCCAGGGATATTTTAAAAATCCATGCACTACGCAAAAGAAAAAGAGGTTTCAGATTTCTGCCAGTTCCGGAGATCGAGTTTAAAATCTGGGCAGAGTTTCCCTATGAGGAGACGGAGGATCAGAAAAGAGTTATAGACGAAGTTCTTGAAGACCTTGAAAGTGATAAGATCATGGATAGACTGGTAGCAGGGGAGGTTGGGTTTGGCAAAACCGAAGTTGCTTTGAGAGCAGCGGTGAGAGTTGCACTTAATTCAATGCAGACAATACTTCTCGTTCCTACGACTATTCTTGCACTACAGCACTTTAGAACCTTCAGTGAGCGGCTTAGAAATTATCCCATAACGGTCAAGATGCTTTCACGGTTGACAGGGGAGCGAGAAAAAAGAGAGATACTGAAAATGCTCGAGGATGGAAGTGTTGATATCGTCATAGGAACACACATTTTGCTCACCGAAAATGTAAAATTTAAATCTCCTGGACTTTTGATTATAGATGAGGAACATCGCTTCGGTGTTGAAGCTAAGGAAATTTTAAGGAAGAGATTTCCATTTATTGATACACTGAGATTGACAGCCACGCCTATTCCCAGAACATTGAACATGAGCCTAGGCAGAGTTTACGACCTTTCCGTTATCGAAACGCCTCCCCCAGGAAGAGAATCGGTAGAGACTGTGGTAGCTAATTTTGACAGAGATATAATCAAAGAGGCCATTGCTCAAGAAATAGGGAGAGGTGGAAAGGTCTTCTTCATACATAACAGAATCAGGTCAATAAGAAAAATTGAAGCTCTTCTGAAAGAACTCTTTCCCAACCTTAAAATTGGGGTTGCACATGGAAGGATGCCACGATCCCATCTTGAGGATATTTATATAAATTTTTATAAAGGTGAATACGATATTTTATTATCTACTGCTATAATCGAAGCAGGTGTGGATTTTCCAGAAGCGAATACTATCATTGTCAACAATGCACACCTTTTTGGTCTTGCGGAACTGCATCAGTTACGAGGCAGAGTCGGGCGTGGCATTAGAAAGGGGTATGCATACTTTCTGGTTCCGGAAAAAATAAGCACTGCCTCCAAGCGAAGATTAAAAACTCTTGTAAAATACTCACATCTAGGATCAGGGTTTAAAATAGCAATAAAAGACATGGAATTGAGGGGAACAGGAAATATTTTAGGTAAAGAACAGCATGGATTCGTTAATATGGTGGGCTTTGATATGTTCTTTAAACTCCTTGAGGAGGCAATAAACGAATTGGAGGGGAGAGGTCGGGAAAAAGAGCCAGAGATCGTGGTGAAACAAGATGCTTATATCCCTCGCGATTATATAGAAGATGATGATGTGAGATTGTCTTTTTATAAAAGAATAGCCGAGATAAGGGATAAAGAAGAATTGGAAGAGCTGAAGAGAGAACTTAGAGATAGATTTGGACCTATACCCTCTGTTGTGGAGGAACTTCTTGAGATAGCTAAAGTGAGAATGGTCTTAAAAACAGCCGAGGTAGATAGGGTGGTAATCGAAAAAGACAGCATTGAAGTTTTAAGGGAGGGTAAAACAAAAAGATTTTCGCGGAGAATCCCTGTTGAAAATATTGTTTTATTGCTGTAAAATGGTAAGTAGAAGGAGGTAAAATGAGGTATAAAAACATTATTTCGGTTGCGTTTATTTTATTGAGTTTGTCCTCCTGTGCGAAAAAGGAGAAAGGTAAAGTTATTGCTGAAATTGATGGTTTAAAGATTACAAAAGAAGAAATCGAACTTCAATTACCAGCTGGTACAAAAGATGATCCCAACGTTTTTGAAAATTTTAAAAAGGACTATATAAAAAAGGCAATCTTTTATAAGGCTGCTGAAGAGGAAGGATTTCTTGAGAGAGAAGATATTACAACAAGATTAAAAATTGAAAAAATAAAACTAGTCTCAGAATCCTATCTCGATAGTAAATTGTCTTCCATTGCGGTAAGTGAAGACGAAGTTAAAAAAATGTTCAATGAGTTTAAGGATTATTTCAATAAAGATGCAGAGCTTCTGATACTTTATTACAAGGATACCAC
>QNDO01000136.1 GCA_003644895.1 Candidatus Hydrothermota bacterium
CTATCCTTTCTTTAACCCAGAAAGGAAAATCTATACCAAAGCCGAGTTGGAGGAGAGTATCATAGCTGATTTCCGGGCGCTTCAAGAAATCATATAGAGTTATTGCATCTTTGAGTGGTTTCAACCCCATTTCCTGCAATTTGGCATTGACTTCTTTTGGTTTCATTCGGGTATTCCGGAGCCTCTCCAGTTCTCCCTCCCAGAGCTCCTTCTCCTGGAGAAAGCTTTCGTATTCGGATTTTTTGATTAATCCCAGTTCATAGCCATATTTCATCAATCTATCTCTTGCATTGTCCATCCTGAGTAGCAGCCTGAATTCTGCCCTTGAGGTGAAGAGTCTGTATGGTTCATCTGTCCCCTTGGTAATTAAATCATCTATAAGGACACCGATATATGCCTCATGCCTGCCCAGGGTGAATTCCCTGTTGTCCAGTCTCAAAAGAGCATTTACACCTGCAATGAATCCCTGGGCCGCAGCCTCTTCATAGCCAGAGGTTCCATTGATTTGACCTGCAAGGAAGAGGTTCTTTACAACCTTTGTTTCAAGCCAGGGATACAACTGATTGGGATATACATAATCGTACTCAATGGCATAGCCTGGCCTCAAAATCTTTACCTTTTCAAGGCCTGGTATGGAACGAAGCATCTTTATCTGGTAATCCTCGGGAATAGAAGTTGCAAGTCCATTGAGGTAGTATTCGTAAGTATCTCTGCCTTCTGGTTCGAGAATAACCCTGTGGGTATCCCTCTCAGGAAATTCTACAATCTTAACCTCAATAGAAGGGCAGTATCGAGGGCCGATCCCCACTATTTTACCGGTATAGAGAGGCGAAAAAGCAAGCGACTCCCTTATAATCTTGTGAGTTTCCGGGGTTGTTCGTGTGATATAGCAGGGGATCTGTTTCACTTCCAAGGTAGGATATCGGAATGAAAATCCCCGGGGCGGTTCATCCCCGTACTGTGTTTCCATTTTTGAAAGATCTACTGTTCTTATATCTATACGGGGAGAGGTACCGGTTTTGAATCTACCCAGTTTCAGACCTATATTTTTCAAAGATTGTGATAGGTCTATCGCTGCAAATTCCCCGGCTCTACCAGCGGGGAAGGATACCATTCCAATATGGATCAATCCATTTAAAAAGGTCCCTGTGGTAAGGACAACTGAACCTGCACTATATTCCATTCCAGTCCTGGTCCTCACTCCCACAGCTCTTCCATCCCGAGTGAGGATTTCTATCACTTCCTCCTGAATTATATCTACATTTTTCTCCTCCTCCATGACCCGCTTCATTCTCTCTCTATAAGCTTTCCTGTCGTTTTGAGATCTGAGAGCCCATACCGCACGCTCCTTTGATGTATTGAGCATTTTAAATTGCAGTCCTGTTTCATCTGCTGCCTTTGCTATTTCACCACCCAGAGCGTCAATTTCCTTCACCAGGTGTGATTTTGCAAGCCCTCCGATTGCAGGGTTACATGACATCTGACCGATCTGGTCTATGTTGAGAGTGAATACAAGGACCTTTCCCCCCATTCTTGCAGCGGCAAGAGCAGCCTCTATTCCTGCATGGCCGGCACCCACAACAATTACATCGTATCTCTCTGGATAAATTGCCATAGTGTATATATTTTAATCCTCTGACTGGATTCTTTCAATCTATGTCATTGGCTTGTGGGAACTTAATTTGATTTGTGAAGCCAGGGTAGCCTCAGGCTCCTAATTCTTGAATGTCCCTCTGAATTGATTTAAACTCAATCCAAGGAGGAGAGTAAATGGAGCTGAGGCTTAATCCTCTTGAAGTGAAAGGCTATTATGTAAACCTTGTTGAATCCATTAGCGGTCAAAATGTTTTTGACTGCTACCACTGTGGTAAATGTACCGCTGGCTGTCCGGTTGCCGATAGTATGGATATCAAACCACAACAAGTCTTGAGATATCTCCAACTTGGTAAGGTAGAGAGGATTCTTAATGCAAATACAATGTGGATATGTGCTGCCTGTATTACGTGTACTGTTAGGTGTCCCAAAGGCATTGATATTGCAGCTATCATGGAAGCGCTTAGAATGATCAAACTGAGGGAGAACTACGACCGCATTCATCCCAACAGAATCCCGCAGGATGACTTGGAGGAATTGCCACCTATTGCCCTTGTTTCTGCCTTCCGTAAATTGACACCGTGAGGACACAGATGAGGATACCCTATTATCCCGGGTGTACCCTTAAAAATACGGCAAAAAATTTTGAAGTTTCTTCCATTGAGACTGCCAGGGTCCTTGGAGTGGAGTTTGAAGAATTGCCAAGATGGAACTGTTGCGGTAGTGTCTACGGTATGGCGCGTGACAACATAATGCATCAGGTGGGACCGGTAAGGAATCTCCTGAGGGTGCGTGAAATGGGAGGTCAGGAGGTTGTAACCCTCTGCTCCATGTGCTACAATACCCTGAAACGAGCAAATAATTTTGTGAAGAAAAACAGGGATAAGCTCGAGGTGGTAAACGCCATAATGTATCTGGAAAATACTACCTATGATGGTAGTATTGAAGTTCTTCATTACCTTGAGATTTTGAGAGACAGGATTGGCTTTGATGAGATTGAAAAACATGTTAAGAAGCCGCTGGAGGGCTTGCGAGTCGGGGCGTATTATGGGTGTTTACTGGTGAGACCTCTTGATGCGGCACTGGATGATCCCGAAGAACCCGGTGTTATGGAGAAGCTTTTTGAAGTGCTGGGTGCTGAGGTAGTGGATTTTCCACTCAAGACAGAATGCTGCGGATCCTATCAGACTGTAAGTGAGAAGGAGATAGTTACTGAAAGAACGAGAAAGATTATAGATACCGCCCATGATGTGGGTATCGATGTTATTGCCCTGAGCTGTCCACTTTGTCATTTTAACCTTGATAGAAGACAGAAAAATGTCCTTGAAAAATATATAGATTTTAAAACAATGCCGGTTTTATATTTCAGTCAACTTATGGCCCTTGCTTTCGATCTTCCACTGGATGTAAATCTATTCGAGAAACACTATGTTGATCCACTACCTGTATTAAAGGCCAGGGGGATTATTGAATGAAGAAAAGAGAGCCAAGGATTGGGGTCTTTGTATGCCACTGCGGATTTAATATAGCAGGTTCTGTGGATGTAAATAAGGTTAAGGAAGAGGCCCTGAAGATCCCGGGTGTTGTGTATGCAACCACATACGTCTTTATGTGCGCTCAACCGGGTCAGGACCTTCTGGTAGAGAAAATAAAAGAGTACAATCTTAATGGTGTTGTTGTGGCTAACTGTTCGCCTTCTCTTCATGAACTCACTTTCAGGAATGCTGCGCAGAAGGCTGGTCTAAACCCTTACAGAGTTGAAATTGCAAATATCAGAGAACAGGCCAGCTGGCCCCACTGGGATGAGCCAGAAAACGCTACAAAAAAGGCTATCGAGATCGTCAAAATTACAGTTGAAAAGGTCAAAAAGGATATAGAGCTTAAACCGACGACAGCGCTAGTAACAAAGAGGGCCCTTGTTATAGGCGGAGGAATTGCTGGTATACAGGCTGCCCTGGATATTGCAGATGCCGGCTATGAGGTTGTCCTTGTTGAAAAAAATCAATCAATAGGTGGACATATGGCCCAGCTCTCAGAGACGTTTCCCACCCTTGACTGTCCACAGTGTATTTTAACTCCCAAAATGGTGGCCGCAGGAAGCCACCCAAATATAAAGCTTTATACTTATTCAGAAGTGGAGGAGATCTCGGGTTTTGTGGGGAACTTTAAGGTAAAGATCAGGAAGAAAGCCAGGTTTGTGGATTGGAATAAATGCACAGGATGCGGAGCATGTATTGAGGTCTGTCCCAAGAAAGTTCCATCAGAGTTTGACCTTGGCCTGGGGAAAAGAAAGGCAGTGTATACAGATTTTCCCCAGGCAGTTCCCAATTATCCTGTTATAGACCCTGACGCCTGTCTTTTCTTAAGGAAGGGTGCCTGCCGACTGTGCGAAAAGAAGTGCCCGGTGGGAGCCATTAAATTTGATGACAGAGATGAATTTGTGGAGGAGGAAGTTGGTGCGGTGATTGTGGCCACTGGATACGAATTAATGGATAAAAAGGAGATGGCAGAATATGGTTACGGAAAATACCCTGATGTACTGGATGCCCTTGAATTTGAACGTTTAATTGCTCCAACGGGTCCCACGTTTGGTAAGGTCATTAGACCGTCTGATGGGAAGGAGCCAAAGTCCATAGCCTTTATCCATTGTGCCGGTTCCAGGGACCCTGAGCATTACTGGCCTTATTGTTCAAAGATTTGCTGTATGTATATTGCGAAACAGGCACTTTTGTATAAACATGCTGTGCCTGATGGTGTGGTTTACAGTTTTTATATAGATATAAGAGCTGGTGGCAAGGGGTATGAAGAATTTGTTGAAAGAATCAGAAGTGAAGAGGATATTGTTTATATAAGGGGACGCGTTTCGCGGCTCTTTCAGGTGGGTGATAAAATTCGGTTATATGCAGCGGATACCTTTACAGGAGAAAAGGTGGAAGTTGATGTGGATATGGTGGTTCTTGCCATGGCCATAAGACCCTCTAAAGGAACCTTTGATATAGTTAAAAAACTAAAACTGGCCACTGATCCCTATGGTTTTATACAGGAGGCTCATCCCAAATTGAGACCTGTAGAGACGCTTATGGCTGGAGTATTTATTGCTGGAGCTGCGCAAGCTCCCAAAGATATTCCAGATTCAGTGGCTCAGGCATCAGCAGCAGCCAGCAAAGTGGTATCACTATTCTCTCAGGATGTGATATATCACTCTCCTTTAGTGGCAAGGGTTGATA
>QNDO01000137.1 GCA_003644895.1 Candidatus Hydrothermota bacterium
CAGTGGTTTCTATCTTTTTGAGAATTTTCAATTTCCTGTTTTCTATACTGATGTATCTCTGCCCCGCAAGGCTGCTGATTATTTCCTCCATAAATAGTGGGTTTCCTTCGGATTTTTGGACAATAATCTCTACAAAACTATCTGGTACATCTTCGACGCCCAGTAAGTATTTAACAAATTGTCTACTTTCGGGGAAACTTAAAGGAGTTAGAAAAATTATGGTTATATGCCCCATCTCAGGGAAAGCAGGGTTAAACTCTGGTCTGTGCAGGCACAACATCAGTATCCGCTTTGTGGAAATCTTTTCAGCGAGAAATCTGAGAAGTTCAAGAGATGCTTCATCAATCCAGTGAATGTCTTCGAAGATCAATACCAGAGGCTTTTTCTGACTCAATTTGTCAAAAAGTGTAAGAATGGAATTAAATATTACCATTTTTTCTTCTATTATTTCCTCAGCAGAACCAATTCCCAGCAGATTAGCGAGAACTTCAACAGTTGGAATTTCTAAGTTCAATTTTTCTGCTTGTTTGCTTAATTTCCATCGGATTGCCTCTTTGTGGTCATCTGGTGTAATCTCGAAGATATTACGGAGTATTTCGATAAAAGGCCAATACAGAAAAATACGCCCAAAATTTATGCAGGCGCCTTCATATACATTTGCCTGACCAGGGGCCATGGAATTTTTCAATTCAAGCTTCATTCTGGATTTTCCGATTCCAGCTTCTCCAGTAATTTCTACCAGCTGGCCTTTACCCGAGAAAGCGAGTTCTTTCCTGTTGAGAAGTATATTAAGCTCTTTACTTCTTCCCACAAGTGGTATCAGTTTTCCTTTTATTGCCTTGAGTTCTCCTTCCTTACCCTTTCGAAATCCTATTAGTTTATACACATGAATTGGTTCCTCCCTACCAGCAAGGAATTTGAGTCCTATGTCTTCAAAATCAAACAGGTAAGATGTAAAGTTTTTAACAGTCTCTGTTACAAGGACATCGCCTGCATCTGCAATATCCTGCATTTTTTTCGCAACGTTTACAATGTCCCCAATAACTGTATATGATTTTTTGACTTTACCTCCTGAATAACCTGCTACCACAACGCCGGTGTTGATAGTGATTTTAATGCCCAATTTTTGCGGAAAATTGCGGAAATATTCCTTAGCAATTTCCTGCATCTCCATAGAAGCTCTTACATCCCATTCCGGAGCATTTTCATGTGCCGGTCGAGCTCCAAAAATAACCATGACACCATCCCCGAGATATTTATCGATGGTGCCGTCATATTTTTCTATAGGCATCTCCAGCTTTTCAAATAATTTATTTATTAAAGAAAGTACATCCTCTGGGTCTAACTGCTCACTTATTTTGGTAAATCCCGCAACATCTGCAAAAAGGACAGTGACTAATCTTCTTTCACCATGTGTTAGGTGTAGAATATACTCTTCTTTCAAGTTATGACCGCAATAGAGACAGTAAGATGCATACGGAGGATTTTCTTTTCCACAAAAAGGACATTTCATTTTATTTAGTATGCCGGATTTGCCTTATAAAGTCAAGGGGTTAACAAAGGAATGTAGATAATCTTCTATAAAATCAGGGGTAAAAAACAAATGGCTGTGAAATGTTGAATCACTTGAACCAAAACCTTTAACAGGTAAGATTTGGTTGCCGAATTTATTTAATATTTTTTGCACCAGTTCTTGTTCTTCCAGCTCTGAAACAAAAATTTTTACTACATCCACATATTGACTTGCAGTGAAGTAATCTATATGCCATCTCAATCTTTTGTTTTTTCTCATGTGTCTCTTAATTCGGGCATGTAAGTACTTTCTTCCACTTCCTATATAAAGATATTTTCCGGGGAGGAACAATATCTCTCCGAGTTTTCCGACCCTAATCTTAATTTTTTTATGGAGTTTTAAAACAAGAATATAACTCTTCATGGAAATATTTTAAAGTAATTTATTCTTATCTTGAAAGTAGGAGATATACAATATATAATTTGTGACATGCTAATTCTCCTCGTTCACCTTTTATTTATAAGCCCCAGGATATCCTGTAGTGAAAACCTATACGACTTTGGAAAAGTGGAAGAAGGAACTGTTGTCACGCATACCTTTTTTATAAAGAATACAGGTGACGAAATTTTAAAAATCCTTAAAGTATGGACCAGCTGTGGTTGTACAGCTGCTAATACCGGCGAAATGGAACTATCTCCGGGAGATTCCACTACAATAAAAGTGAGATTTGATACAAAAGGATACAGAGGGAAAACCACCAAGGCAATTTTTATCAAATCAAATGATCCCGAAACTTCTATTTTTGTTCTTAAATTGGCAGGAACTGTGAATAAACATTTTTTGGATCCATCGGAACTCATGGGCAGGTATTGTATTATTTTCGATTTGAGGTCAAGAGAACAATTTGAGAAAATGCATATTCTTGGTTCTGAGTGGATTCCAAGAGACAAATTCAAACAAAGGTTTGAAAAACTGTTTATACCTAAAGATGTTACAATTGTACTGGTGTATTCTGGAGAAAAACCTATGGAGCTAATCCGCTATTTGAGAGATAAGGGTTATAAGAACAGTTTTATATTAAGAGATGGTTTCCATGGCTGGTTCAAAAGATACAGGTACACTCTAGTAGAGAAAAGTGAGTAATCTCTGGCTTTTATTTATTCTAATACTTTCTTATTCTAAAACAGATACGCTTTTTGTCATTTATTCTTCGGAATGCCGTGAATGCATCCAATTTTTTTCAGAATATGAAACACAAATACGGCAATTTTTCCCCTTTTACAAAAAAATAGATATTTCAAAAGAAGAAAATTATGCCTATATAAGTAAATTTGAACCCCCTGCTGATGGTGGTATACCTTATTTTGTTCTTGACGGCAAAACGTACAACAAGTACGAATTCCTCAAAAAATTTTTAGGGAAAAACAACTTCGAAGAATCTCAAAGTTTGCTGTTTCCATCTACTGGTGAGATGATACCCTTTACACCCGACTCCAGTACCTTATACTTAGTATACATACCAGGCTGCAAAGAGTGTATTGAAGCTTATTACATACTTCAGAGATTAAAAAAAGAAAATGAAAAAATAAAAATCAATTATGTGAGTAGTGCCGAAGATACAGGCTTTTATTTATTACTACAGGCAAGAAAGGCTGGAATTAAGAGTGGTCCACCACTGGTGTATTATAGAGGGCAATTTTTAGCCGGCAATTCTATTAATGTTGAGAACATAAGAAAGATTCTCAGTGTGAAACTCAAGGCTGCACCTCGTTATAATATAAAAATTCCGGACCTTTCCCTATTCCCGGTTATAAGTGCAGCCCTTCTTGATGGCATCAACCCTTGTGTGTTTGCTACTTTCCTATTTCTGATTACATATTTAAGTCTTTTCACTGACTCTAGAAAGAAGATGCTATTGACCCTCTTGTTCTACGCAGGTGGAGTTCTGGTCTTTTATTTTCTTGCAGGTATAGGCATTATGGGAATATTAAAATCATTTGAAAAAATGCAAAAGGCAAGAGTGTTTATAAAAATTGTGATAGCGGCTTTTACTCTAGCATTCGCCGTATTGAATTTTCGGGATTATCTCAAAGCTAAAGCAGGGAAATTTGAAGAGATGACACTAAAAATGAGCAGCAGTCTTAGAGAAAAGACCAGGAATAGCATAAAAAAATATCTTTTCTACAGCGCTTTCCTTGCAGGATTTTTAGTTTCATCCCTTGAGCTTGTTTGTACGGGGGAGATTTATTTACCCACAATTCTTGTAATGCTCAGACATGGGAAAAGTGTGGGTGGCCCTGTAGTGTATCTCTTAATTTATAATTTCTTTTTTCTGAGCCCATTGTTAATTATAGGGTTGATCTGTATCTTTGCCGGAGAAGGCGCTATAAAGCTTCTATTTAAGCGCAACATTGCCCGCATTAAGTTATTTACAGGTATTATACTGCTCATGATATTTGGATATATAACCGTGTTCATTTAGCACTTGTTTTGAAGAAACTTCAAAGATAGGTTAAAATAGTCACGTTGTGGGCACAGTAATCCTAACAATATTTATAATTGGTATTTTAATTATTATTCATGAAGTTGGTCATTTTTTACTTGCCAAACTTAATGGAGTAAAAGTCCTCGAATTTTCAATTGGATTTGGACCTTATATTGTAAAGAAACAGATTGGTGATACGGTTTATTCTCTGCGTATAATTCCCTTTGGCGGTTATGTGAGGATGTCAGGTGAAGACCCGGGAAAAGATCACTATGAAAAGCACGATTTTTTAGCTCAACCATTCTATAAAAAAATCACTATTGTACTAGGGGGTCCTATATTTAATCTGATCTTTGCTATTCTTGTATTTATTGTGGCTTATTCGGCAGTTGGTTACCCCGTAATCCCGATTACAAAAATTGCAAGAGTGGAAGAAGGCTCCAGAGCCTATTTTGCTGGCATCATGCCGGGGGATAGTATTGTTGAGATCGATGATATAAAAGTAAAATCGTGGTATGATTTTTATGGTGAATACGCCCGAAGAGACACAAATGTGGTCAAAATATACCGAAATGGTCAGATACTTTCCCTTGTATTAACGGGAAAATCTTCAGATTCCCTGGGGATTGTACCTCATATCCCACCGTTAATATACAAAGTAGAAAAGGGAGGAGCTGCTTGGGAATCCGGTTTAAAAAGTGGCGATCTTGTGCTAAAAGTAGAAGATGAATCGGTGAATTCCTGGGAAAAGTTTGTGCATCTTGTCCGATCACACCCCAATGAAAGCCTTTCAATAACTTTGCTGAGAGGAAAGG
>QNDO01000138.1 GCA_003644895.1 Candidatus Hydrothermota bacterium
GCAAAAGAGGAATGGATAGGAGTTATTTCTCCATATGATGATCAAATTGACCTTCTAAAGAGAAGAATTCCATATAACGTGGAGGTACACACAGTTGATGGGTATCAGGGAAGAGAAAAGGAGATAATAATCATCTCCTTTGTAAGAAGCAATCCCCAGGGTGAGCTTGGATTCCTGACAGATTTGAGGAGATTAAATGTATCACTAACGAGAGGCAGGAGAAAGTTGATAGCCGTAGGAGACAGTGAAACACTTAAAGCTCATGCTACTTACAAGAGATTTCTGGAGTTTGTGAGAGAGAAGGGAAGATATATTAGATATACAAAATAAAAATTTTTTAGTTGGGATTTCCTTACAATTCAAGTCCTATGTAAATTCCCCAGAAACGCTCGAGGTGGTACGTATGAGCAGGAGTTTCCACAAGCATATAAGCCACTTCCGGGGAGATCTGTAAAAAGAGAAGTTTAACATAAATGTTTGCAAAAATTCCGGGTTCAAGGAAGTTGAAATGGGATGAATTAACCTGCAAGTGAGAAGCCATTAATTTAATTCCGGAGTTGGTGATAAATTTTAAATTAGTTTTGTTTATCAAGGGTTTTGAGAAATAACTATCAAATAAAAGAGAAATTGCCCTGTACCTGCGTACCGGATCCACAAAATCATTGCTTGACTGGAAATAGCTGATATTAAAATCTATCCCTATTGAATACTTGCTATTTCTACATATAATGTAATCCAAGCCTGTCTGGATGCCGAGTAGGTTATATAGTCTTACCATTAAAGACATTTTGTCGCTTAAGTTCCTGTATCCTGAAATTCCAAAAAGGGGAAATTGATGCAATGTCGTTTCTTCTTCATCCGCCGATTCAGCGCTGGATATTTCTGCTCCCAGCTCTCTTCCAAAAGAAAAATCGAAGCCTATTTCGCCAGAAGGTATTTTGTACGCATTGCTGTACCTTACAACCGGAACGGTTGAACATCCAGTTAATATGATCCCGATGAGGGGAAAAAACCTTGCTTTCATATTTAAAATTTAATTTAAAAAAACCGGTGATGCAAGGAGGATACGGTTTAATTATATGATACAATGATATACTGAGTAACTAAGTATTATGGGACAGATTTCAATCAGAGTGAAGAATCTTTTTGACGCTTTGTTGTAAAATTTTTATAATTATTCAAAATAAGGAGGTACCATGAAGGTCGCCATAGTTTCCACCTATTTACCCCAGCAGTGCGGTATTGCAACCTATACAGATTATCTTGTCCAGAAGATGAAAAAGCTCTATCCGGAGCTTCAGATTAAGATCGTAGCGGAAAGGGAAGCAGTAGCAGTGAAAGAAAGCAATTTTGAAGTTATTCCTGCCTGGACCAGAAAGGAGAATTATGTGGAGCCAATCTATGAGGAGGTGAGGGATTGTGATGTTGTCCATATCCAGCACGAATACAGTATTTACAGCTTTGATGATAGACTCCCGCGTCTTCTTGAAAAATTGGATGGAAAAGTGAAAAGAGTGATAACCACCCACTGTATAAGACCGGCTCAGTTTTCAGAAAGGGGTGCAGTTGATGAGAATTATTCAAAAAAGATTGCCGAAAGAGCCGATGAGATTATTGTGCATCTCCCCTCACAGAAGGATATTTTGAAGAGATTGGGAATAAAGGAAGACAAAATCCACCTAATCCCTCACGGAACCGAGATCACGAGCGAAGCCCCAGCATATTCAAGAAGAAGATTGAAGTTACCTGAGAACGGTAAAATACTGCTTATGTTTGGATTTGTAAAACCTCATAAGAATCTTCACATTGTACTTGATGCTTTGAAGGAAATTCAAGAGAAAAGGAAAGATGTCTATCTTTTTGTTGCAGGGGGTCTTGCTCCCACAGCAAAACCCAGAGATAAAGAATATGTTGATTTAATCTACCAGAAAATTGACGAGCTTGAACTTAAAGAAAATGTGATCTTCCCCAACTTTTTCTATCCCAATGAAGAGGTCCCTTATATATTTGGAGCCAGTGATATTGTGCTATTTCCTTATTATGAGGAAGATAGATCAGCTTCCGGGTCTTTCCATCTTGCCATTGGGGCTGGTAAGCCTGTTATAGCCTCAAGGATCCCCAAATTTGAGGAATTGAAAAACATTTCAGATGAACTTCTTGTTTTGCCATATAATGCTTCTGGTATTGCAAATATAATATTGAGGATATTGGAGGACGAAGAATTCAGAAAGTATATACTGGATAAGACAGAGAGCTACAAGCAGGAAACTTCATGGGATAACACTGTAAAGAAGCATATGGAGATTTATCAAAAATAGGAGGGATTATGGTATCTATCAGGGAGTTAGTAAAAACTTTAGGAGATGGGGAGATTATTACTTTAAAGAATGGTGACAGGATTTTTAAACTTTCATCATATGAAGGTAATCCTGTTGTCAGACCACGTGATCTGGGCCTCACCTGGGAGAAGGATGGTAAAACCGAAATAGGTGCAATATTCAATGGAGGGGCTGAATTGTTTGATGATAGAGTAATTCTCGCTCCAAGGGCACATAGAGATTACTGGAAAAGTACATTTTTCGATCCAAAGCTGGGGAGGGAGAGGCCCTGCCTTGAAAACTATGTTTCGGAAATATGGTTTCTGGAGAGTGAAGACGGAGTCAATTTCCGAAGATTTGACAATGTTGTCATTAAGGGGGACGGGACGGACCATAAGGATTTTGTCTATGGAATTGAGGATATAAGAATAATTAAACATGACACGAAATATCTGCTCGTGGGGTGTGGTAAAGTTAAGCCTCCCTTTAAGGGTGAAAATGCAGATAGAGTTGCAATTTACTCCACAGAAGATTTCAAGAATATAACATATCATGGAATAATAAGGAATTTTGACAGCCGGAATGCCGTTCCCTTTTATCTTAACGGGGAATGGTACATCTTTCTGCGATTCTATCCCAATATTCACCTTGTAAGGCTCGAAGCCGGGCTTGAGCAGCTCCTATATCCAGAAAAACATGAAAAGCTATGGCAGAAAGCATATGATGAAAAAGAGAAAAGTCTTTTCCTATCACCTGGAGATTTTCCTCACGAAAAGGAGAAAATAGGAGCTGGTCCACAACTTGTTAGAACGGAGAGGGGGCTTCTTTTTATCTATCACTCGGTGGGAGAGATAAAAGAAGAGATAGCATCCTTATATGGACTTGCAAAACCTGTTGATAGGGCTTATTCTGTGAGTATGGCTATTCTTGACCCTGAAAAACCGTATAAAATTGTTGCAAGGACAAAATATCCTCTCTACATACCCAATAAGCCTTATGAACTTTACGGGGATGATGAATATCCTGTGGATGTGCCTGCCGTTGTTTTCCCAACGGGGGCAATCCTTATGGAGAATAAGCTCCTCATCTATGCAGGAGCAGGGGACAAGTATATGATTCTTCTAAGTGCAGACATTGATAAACTTCTTGATTATATGTTTGAGGAAAGTGAAAAATAAATAAAAGGAGGAGTTTCATGCTTTCAAAAATTCCGGTAAATATAGATAAGCTTAAAAAAGAGGATCTGGACAAGGAAATAGTAAGAATTGGACTCATCGCAGAACTTGATGCCATAAATCTCTATGAACAACTGGCATCCATGACCAAGAATGAAAATATAAAGAGAGTCCTGCTTGACATAGCAGAGGAAGAAAAAACCCATGTGGGCGAGTTCCTTGCTCTGCTATTAAAAATGGACGAAGAGCAGGTCAAAGAGCTTGAAAAAGGAAAAAAAGAAGTGGAAGAACTGAGTAAATAGATGATGTGAAGCTGGGTATTGTTTGAGAGGGGGGATATTTAAAACTTCAGTCCCTCCTTTCATACCTCAAAATGTATACGTTTTTAGATACCTTATTGCCCAACTTCTGGTATAAAACTATTTATATTCCTACCTTTCAAATTTTACAAACTTACCTCTATAAATATCCCCCTTATACCTTATTTCAACAAAATAAACCCCGCTATTTAAGCCTCTCAAACCTAACATAGCCCTATTGCTATTAACAAAAACACTCCGCCTTTTCACAGCTCTTCCCATAATATCGTATACCACTACATCTATCAGATTCCCATTCCAGGCATAAGGTACCTCCAGTAATAAACCGTCCCCACAAACTATCGAAGGGAATTTCACTCCTCTATCAGTTCTATTCCTTTCCTCCACACCCGTCAAATAAGTCTCGTATACAACTATCCCAGGATACCCACCTGTCACATAAATGTATGGATAATCTGGGACTATTCTTCCCAACTTAAACAGTGTGGAAGCACTTGCCACTACTTCAAAATTAATCGTATCCTTGACCTCAACCACAGCAAAACTGTAATCTCCGGTCTTAACCACTATGTAAGGCAAACGAAAATCAAATACCCATCGTGCCACAAAATTATCTATGGAATACACAAACCTAATATTATCGGAATCACTTATATCAAAAACATTATCACGCGAAGTAGAATTATCATCCCCCACCAGTATATAATTATCCCCGATTGAAACTCCTGAGGTATAAAAGCCCGTACCACCAGGTAGAGTATCCAACCACCTGCCAAGATAAACTGGATTGAAACAATCTGTTACATCATAAATGTAAAAAAGACCGTGACAGAACCTGAATAACTTTGATCCTATTACTTTATTAACCCCATATCGAACAACTGTATCTCTTGATACTAAACTTATGTCCTCAGGATCAGTAATATCAAGTATGTATATACCACCACCAGACTCTGAATTTGAAGTGTTTATGTATAAGGCTGGATAATTTATTAC
>QNDO01000139.1 GCA_003644895.1 Candidatus Hydrothermota bacterium
AAATAAATGTCTCTTGTCCAAATGTTGAGGAAGGCGGTATTTCTTTCATTCAGAACCATAAGATCTTCTCAGAGCTTCTTAATATTTTAAAAAACTATGCAGAAAAATCCTGCTCTATAAAGATACCACCACTTCTTTTTTCCTATAGAAAAAAGGTGGAAGCCATTTTAGAAAAAGGTATTAAAACACTGACTGTAGCAAATACCTATCCAGCCTCTTGGATTGATGTCAATACTGAGAGGTTTGTTTTGTGGAGAAAAACAGGGGGACTCTCCGGACCGGCGATTTTCCCAATAACATTAAATCTTGTATTATTGATAGCAAGAGATTTTCCAGAAGTGGAAATAATTGCCTCAGGTGGGGTGTATAGTTATGATACAGCTTTGCAATACTTACTAGCAGGTGCAAGAGCTGTTCAAATAGGAAGTTATAATTTTTTAAATCCCTACGCAGTCAGAGAAATAGCAAAAGAAATCCTTGATTATTTAAAAAAGAAGAAGTATCATTCATTAGAAGAGCTCATAGGGAAAGTGAAATACGATGGAACCTAAGGATAAAATTATAGATATTTTCAGTAAGTTTCTTCCTGAAAGATTATCAAATGATATAAAAAGATTTCCGGATCTTATTACTTCCTATGCTGAGAAGAAAATTGTAACAGTACTTTTTGCTGATATTGTTGGTTTTACTTCATTGTGCGAAAAATTAACTCCCGATGAAATCGGTGAACGACTAAATCGTTACTTTGAAGATACATGGAAGACTGTGAAAAAGTTTGGTGGAGATATCGATAAGTTTGTTGGAGATGCTGTGCTTGTACTTTTTGGTACTCCTCATTGTTATGAAGACGATGCGATAAGAGCTCTCTACTGTGCTCTTGAGATGGTAGAAAATGGGAAAAAGCATGATTTCCAGTTGAGAGTGGGAATTAACACAGGTGAAGTCTTACAGGTTATGCTGGGCAGCAGCGAAAGAATGGAGTTTACTGTGGTAGGTGATGTGGTCAATACAGCCTCTAGGATACAAAGTATGGCAGAGCCTGGAGAGATACTAGTCGGTGAAAAAACATTCTCAGACACTAAGGAATTCTTCGAGTTTGAGATTAAAAAAGATGTAAAACTTAAAGGTAAAAGTGAAGCTATAACTCTCTATAGGTTAAAATCTGCGAGAGAGATAAATATATCTCCTTCAAAGTTTCCTGTTATAAATAGAAAAAGGGAACTGGAATTCCTTGAACAGCATTACAGAACCTTTAGGGAAGATTCTCTTCCCCAAGCTGTCTTAATATCGGGAGAGGCTGGCATCGGGAAAACCAGGCTTATCCAAGAATATGTTATAAAATTTATGAAAGATTTTAATAAAGAAGCGAGGGTAATTAGATCTTTGGAATTTCGAAAGCAAATTCCATTTTGGGGGCTTAGAGAGCTTATGAAGCAGATGCTGAAGGTGAAATCACCCGAAGATCTTGGAGAAGCTGTTAGAAGAGAAAGCCCTGAAATTCAGAAGATTATCAGGTTTGTATTTGGGCTTGATCTGCTCCCCGAAGACGAAAAAATAAAGTACTTCATATTTAAAGAAGCTTTAGAACTTATAGAATCAAACGCACCAGAATTTATATATTTTTCTGATATACAATGGCTAGACACTTTGACAAAAGAATTTATTGCCTTTGCTGCAAAACATTTCCACAAGCAGATATTTTTGATTCTAGATACAAGAATCTCTGAAGATATTGAAGGATTTGATCCCCTTGTACTAGACAAACTTGATAAAAAGGCAGTGGACAAGATTATATCCCTTGTCAGTGGTTCTTCATCTGTGCCTGTGGAGCTCTCCAATCTTGTGTTACGATACTCTCAGGGCAATCCATATTATGCAATAGAATTTACCCGTTATCTTATGGAGAAAAAGCTCCTTAATGTCATGCGAGGTGAATCTTATCTATCCCCGAGAGTGTTCAATATCGAGGTGCCGGACTCTTTACGAAAACTTTTAGAAAGTAGTCTGGATAATACCACACTCCAAGAGAGGGATTTCCTCCAAAAAGCTTCTGTAATAGGTTTTCTGGTAAGCAAAGAGGATTTTATAAATATATTTGAAATAGAAGAACCTGAATTTGAGGAACTCACATCCGCCCTTTCCAGAAAAGGTTTTATAATACCAGAAAGGTCCGGATTCACTTTTAATTCACATCTTCTTTATGAGGTGATTTACAACTCCATTTTTGAAAAAAACCGTCGTGATTTCCATCTTAAAGCTGCACATTACCTCGAAGAGCAAGAAGCCCTCCCATCTGTAATTGGAGAGCATTATTTCAAGGGCGGTGATACAGAAAAAGCACGAAAATATTTTATAAATTCTGGAAAAATTGCAAAGCATTACTTTTCCTACCCTGAGGCTGTTTATTACTTTGATAGGGTTATGGAGCTTGACCCCAGGGAAGACGAATTCCTTGATTTTTATACATATTATTCTGAAGCACTTTTTAAGATCGGCCATGTAGAAAAAGCAGTTGAAATTTTAGGAAGAGGACTTGAACTTGCCAAAAAGTTGAGAGACAATAATTCAATAGCTGAAGCTTTAATAAATCTTGGAAATATTTATATGAAAAAAGGACGAAATAGTGCTTCTTATTTAAAATTTAAAGAGGCACTTACATTTACAGACAACATAAAAATAAAATGTAGGGCTTTAATTAACATGTCCACTTCTCTAATTGCGTCAGGGAAAACAGAAGAGGCTTTTGAACTATTGCAAAAAGCCCACGCACTGGCTGAAGACCATGGCCTTCTCAGGGAAAAGTCTTTGATAAATCTTAACCTTGTAGTCCTCAATGAAATAAAGGGAAATAAGGAAGAGGCTTTGGCCAAGATCAGGGAAACAGAAAAAATAGCTAAAAGAGAGGGATTTTATGATATATTCAGTGATATTCAAAATGAAAAGGGTTTATTTTTTATGGGAGAAGGGGATCTTAAAAAAAGTAAAGAGGCGTTTAGAGAAGCTCTTGATTTTGCAAAAAGCTCAGGAGACTTAGAAAGACAGGCTAGAGTTCTTTTAAATCTCGGATATCTTTACGGCGAATTGGAGGGTAAAAAAGAAGAAGCACTCAGCTTGTATATGGAAGCTGAAGAGCTTTCTAAAATGCTGAAAAAGAAAAGTCTTGTATGGAAAGCTTTAGAAAACCAGGCTGAGTTGCTTATAAAGAAGGGATATTATCAAAAAGCTCTGGAAAAATTGGAAGAAGCTAGGGCAATTGTTGAGGACCTGAGGGAAGAGGATGTTTATCAGGATATTTTGTACAAACTGGCCTGGACTAAAATAAGACTAGGGATGATAAATGATGCTTTTATGCTCACTAATTTTCTTGATAAAAAAAATCATATTTTGCTGCTTATTTATATATATTTGGATGATGTGGAAGGAATTAGCAGTATGCTCAATGAGATTGAAGATGAGTTATGGCTAAAGCTTGGTAATATTGTTTTGACTTTCTTGAATAAGGACTTTGAAGCTTTTAAGAAATTACATACCAGGATAAAACCCCATTTATTGGATCTTCCATATTTTCTGGAATATATGGACTTTCAATATTTGGTACTGACAGGAAAGATAAGAGAAGCCATGAAATTTAAAGATAGTATAGATAATATTTATTTTAAAACACTTGCAGAATTTTATCTCGCAGTGTATCTTAATGAAATTGGGGAACAAAAGATGTCTGTCAAAATTCTTGAGGACGTATACAAAACGGCACAAAAAGAGAATTTTCTGGAGCTTGAAATGTGGAGCTCTTTATTGCTCAATAAAGATACAGAAGTAGAAGAGTTTTTAGATAAAATGTTTGGTGAGGAAAGGTCACTTTTGGACAAATTTAAATCCTCTAGAGGTTATCTCTTTAAGATAATAAAGGAGGAGATTTAAAATGGGGGTCATAGATTTTATAAAAAACCATAAATTATTGGGTAAGCTGTCTCATAAAGATGTTGAAAATCTTATAGCAAATATTCAGGTTGAACATTATAAGGCATGAGATGTTATTATTAAACAGGGTGAAAACAGCGATAGATTTTTTAACGTAAAGGAAGGGCTATGCGGAGTTGTGGTAGAGGTAGATAAAAAGAATGAAAAGGTTGCAGGCTATATGAAAAAGTCGGGCGATTTCTTTGGAGAAATAGGATTGATTTATAAAATTCCTAGAACTGCCTCAGTGGTTGCCTTGGAAGATTCTGAATTGTTGATTATTAAGTATGATGATTTTGAAAGGATTGTCCTAGCCAATGAAGATATCAAGAAGGAATTATTTGAAGCTGCTCAGAAAAGAATAGACGAAACTGAAAAAATACTGGAAAAGTATAATAAAACTATTTTCGACGCATTGTATCGCTTTGGCATATAGAAGAGGAGAACGCCATGGCGAACATAATCTTATGTACACTTTTGTGTATTTTAATACCATCAAGTTTATTTTCCCAAAAACAGCCTACCAGTGCGTTTATCTGGGATAATGATGGCGGGGATTTAGTTATAGATCCTGATAGTTTTGTTCTTGTTGGTACAGAATATGCTATAGATCAAGCACTTCGAAATATTTATCCTGCAGCACAGTTTGAGATTACAAGAGATGTTGTTCTTCCGGAAACACTTACAAGTTTTGATATGGTATTTGCCCTATTTGGCTACGACGATACCCTCAATGGGATAGGGATTCTGACTCCTCACGAAGATAGTACCCTATACAATTATGTTGTGTCCGGTGGTAAATTATATATAGAGGGTACTAGAT
>QNDO01000140.1 GCA_003644895.1 Candidatus Hydrothermota bacterium
AAGTTTGTGAGAAAGCCCAAGAGATTGGAATAATCTCTCAGCCTTTCTTATATATTCTTCGGCATTCCTCTCATGCGTGAGATCGGCCAGCCACCATCTGTAAAAAAGATAATATGCTTTTTTGGTGATATCTCTGTATTTTCTGAGAAGTTTGTTTATCTTCTTTAAAAAAGCACGTGCCTCGTCTTTTTCTCCCCGTCTGAGATGATATTCAGTTCTAATAATACTGTAACTTAGCTCTCCTTTCATATTATTTTTTTCCTTTAATTCCCTTTCAATTTCCTTAAAAATCTCACATAAAATAGAATTTTTGCCTGTAAGAATACAGAACCTTGCTCTATTCAGAAGAAAATCTACTTCAACATCTCCTTCAATTTTGGAAGATGTTATTATCTTTTCTCCCTCCTCAATAAGCTCCCCTGCTTTTTTAAGTTCTGTTGAATCAAGATAGAACTCTATGAGTGCGTTTATGGCTAAAAGGACAAGTTCGCTGATGCCCATCTCTTTTGCAAGATCTAATGAATCCTTTAATATACTTTCTCCCCTTTCTTTTTCACCTAATAGAGCAAGAGTTGACCCCACATTTGTCCCACTTAATACCATGATCCTTTTATCTCCAATTTTTCGTGCAATTCCATACGACTTCGAAAAATAGTCTAAAGCCTTCTTATACTTTCCCTTAGCCCCATAAATTACTCCGATATTATTGTAAATATAGCCTATGAGTTCTCTTTCTCCTATTTTTTTAACAATTTTATACGATTTCATTAGATACTGCTCTGCTTCAGGAAAGTTCCCTTGCCCTATATAGATCAACCCAATGTTATTATAGAGATGTGCTTTTACAACTGTATCGCCTATCTCCTCTGCTACATTCAAAGCATCTTCATAAGATATAAGAGCCTCTTTGTATTTCATAATATTATAATAAATAAGCCCTACATTAAGACTCGCTATTTCATATCGTTTCTTATCGCCTTCTTTTTTAGAGATATCACGTGCTCTTTCATAATAGTCAAGGGCCTTTTCGTACTCACCCATATAATTTAAAGCATTTCCTATGTTGATTAGTGCTTTAGTTTTTAATCTCTCTTTTCCTTCAGAGAATAAAAGTACTTTCTCTAAAACTTCTATAGCCTTTTTGTATTCTCCCTGGGTATTATAAAGTATCCCTAGAGTATTATACATCATGCCAATTTCTTCAGAGAGGTTCGCGCTATAAAGATATTCTATTCCTTCCTTCAAAAGCCTCATAGCTTCTTTTATTTTCCCCGTACGCCATAAAAGAATCGCTTTCAAATTAAAAACCCTGCCCTTGATATCTGCAAAATTAAACCTCTCTGATAACTTCAAAGCTTCTCCTGTAAGTTTCATGGCTTCCTCAAATAGACCAAGGTGTTCCTTAACATCTATAACACTTAAAAGAACTTCAGCATATTTCCTTGCCTTTTCCTTACTATTTTCCCATGGTCTTAATGCTTCTAGCACCCAGTTATAATACTTCAGTGCACTCCTGTTTGTATAAAGTTCTCTCGCCTTTTTTGCTGAAGAAAGCCCATATTCAACCACTTTTTCCTTAATATTGGCCATTCTATAGTGATATGCAAGGTCTTCCTCATTACCCTCAGGACAATGTTTTTCAAGCCATTCTGCCACCCTTTTATGGAGTCTTCTCTTTTTAAGGCCACTTATTTCTCTTTTATATACAATCTCCCTTACCAGCTCGTTCCTGTACTCTACAAATTCGTATTCCTCATTTTCTACAAAAAGCCCTCCCTTTAGACATTCATCCACAAGTCCGAAAACTCTTCCTTCATTAAATCCTGTAAGTGCCATAAGTAATTCTATATACCCCTTTCGTGCCACACTCAAAATTCTGGCAAGCTCTTTTCCATCCTCGGAAAGCCGCGAAAATTTCCTCATCACTACATCCTCTGCGCCCCTGGGAGCAATTTCTTCTTCAGGTTCCTTAAAGTCCCACGTGTTACCCATAAATCTCAAGTATCCCAGTTCAAAAAGAGATTTAACAATTTCTTCAGCATAGAACACACTACCGCCTGCGTTGGAAGCAACGTACTCTTCAAGAAGAGAAATTTCAGCCCCAACTATTATTCTCACAATCTCTTTTATATGAGCTTCAGACAAAGGAGATAGAAAAATCTCATCAACTGGGTGTTCTCTACTTAGACCCCTGAAAAACTCTTCGCTTTTTTCAACTTTGTCTTCTGTCCTGCTGGCAAAAATAAAAACAGTATCAGGATTTCTGTTTCTTATGATATATTTTAGTGCCTCAAGACTATCTTCATCCATCCATTGAGCGTTATCTATTACAATAATTTTAGCTTTTTCTCCAAGATTAAATACATAGTTGAATCCCTCTAAAAGTCTGTATCTGTCAAGTACCCTGTCAAACCCACTATTTCCTTCAGATTTAATACCTTCCAGGACTTCAGGTACAATTTTTCCTATCTCTACTCTGTAAGCCTCAGGAATATACTTTATTAAATCCTTGCCTCCTCTTAAAAGCTTATATTTAACTATTTCACGGAGAGGATAGTATGAAATCTTTCTCTCTAATGCAAGGCAATCTGACCATAGAATCTCCCTATTCCTTATACCGCTTAAAACTTCCCGGATAAGTCGTGTTTTCCCCACCCCTGACTCCCCTTTTATTACCGTAATTACTCCATTTGATATATTCGAAAGGAGTCTATCTACCTCTTCTGCTCTATTTACAAACTTAATAGATGGTATTCTTATTCTATTTCCCCCATATTCTCCAACTCTAGCCCTTCCGGCTCGCTTCGCACTGTATAGACGGATATCAGCTACTTCAAAAAGGCACTCAAAGCTTTCTCCATCTTCAGGATAGCTTGCTATTCCTACACTCATTGTTAGTTTGAACCCATGGAACTTAAGCCTTTTTGACTTCTCTACCAACCTCTGCCATATCACAAAAGCATCATTGCGGGAAAGACCTTCCTGCAGAATAACAAATTCGTCGCCTCCGTATCTTACCACTATATCGTCCTTTCTCAGATTATTCTTCAGAAACTGGGCAAAAAAGTGAATAGCTTCATCTCCTTTGAGATGACCGTATATATCATTTATTTCCTTAAAATGGTCTATGTCCACCATAGAGAGAGTGAATTTTTTATTTTCTGCTACAAGTTCCGGGATTATATTCTCTTTCACATGACGCAAATAACGCTTATTCTTTAAACCCGTAAGTTCATCAATGAACAAAAGTTCTTTTTTCTTCCTCATAGTGTTAATATTTTAATGTCTCTCCTTAAAAAGGCAAGAATTTGCTATTCCTCAAAAATATGAAGCCCATAATAGTGAGGTGAAAGGGATCTTTGGAGGCTTTTCAAGGAGCTTAAGGATTACAGTAAGGTAAAAGGATTCTTTTCAAAATGAGGTAAGTGTTAAGAAATTTTTATACATATTTTTCAAAGAAAAGAGCAATAAGTGTGGAAGCTGTATTTTAAGATACACGGGCCTCTTAATTAATTTCTTTTTCCCTTAAAAATAGAAAATTGAGGTAATTATGTTTGATACAATTGACTTGACATTACCAACCATTGACTTAACACTATTACCAAATGCTAAACTGTAACAATATAATAAAATTTATTATGGTTATTCTAATTAGTCTCTTATCTACCGTAAATGCACAAAAAAGGCTTATAAGAATTGGAATCTATGATGATTATCCCCTTGCTTTTGTAGACAGCCTAGGAAATCCCCGGGGACTGTATGTGGATCTTTTGAATCATATAGCCAAAAAGGAAAACTGGTCACTTAAATATATACCAGCAACGTGGTCCCAATGTCTTGATATGTTGAAAACAGGAGAGATAGATCTCTTAGTAGCTATTGCTTATACACCTCAACGTGATAGTATTTTTGACTTTAACACAGAAACCGTCTTGATAAACTGGGGTACTGTATACGCCCAAAAAGGCCTTAAAATCAATTCAATTCTTGAATTGGACGGTAAAAAGATTGCAGTTATTAAAAGCGATATTTACTATCAGAAGATTAAACAGCTCATGGAAAGTTTCGGCCTAAATTGTACCTTTGTGGAAGTTGAAAAAACCCGTTCGGTAATAAACTACTTGGAAACAAAGAAGGTAGATGCAGGAGTAGTTGCACGACTTTATGAATTTCGTTTTCCCAACATACTTAAAAGATTGGACAGGACTCCCATAATATTTGGCCCTGTGGAGCTCCGTTTTGCTGCGCCTGAAAAAAGAAATAGATGGTTGCTGAGTACATTGGATACATATCTCCGGGAGCTCAAAAGGGATCCCAATTCAGCTTATTACAAGGCTCTGGATAAATGGATATTAATTCCTGAAAAAACAAGCATTATACCTAAATGGCTTGTATACAGCCTTATAGCCCTTATCCTGGCTGGTGCGGTAGCAGTGGCAACTATCTTTTCACTTCAATATATTATCAGGAAAAAGACCCATGAAATCAGAAAACTCGAACAGAAGTATCAAGATATATTTGAGAATGCTGTGGAATGTATCTATCAGACTACTCCAGATGGGAGATTCATCACGGTGAATTCAACATGTGCTAAAATGTTAGGCTATGATTCACCCGAAGAAATGATAAGGGAAGTGAAGGATATTGCACACCAGATCTATGTAAACCCACAGGACAGGGATAGATTTATAAAAGAAATTACCGAGCTGGGGATAGTTAAAGACTTCATTGTGCAGGAATACAGAAAAGATGGAAGTAGG
>QNDO01000141.1 GCA_003644895.1 Candidatus Hydrothermota bacterium
ATCAGAGAATCTCGATATCCCTATATGCCATCCTCCCAGGGTAGAAGCACTTCTCTTTCCTTTTCTGTGAGGAAGTTTCGTTATGCCCACTTTATCCTTGAGTTCAGGATTTTTTTCATGTAATCCCCAAGCATAAGGCCAGTTTCTCTCAAAAAGCGCATTCCCCTGATCGAAGATAAGCCTTACTTCTTCTTCCTTCAATTCTGTGTAGGTGTTCGGTGGCGAGATTTTATATCCGTGTATAAGGTCCTGCATGAATTTCAGGGCCTCCACATTCTGGGGTATGTTAACCACGATCCTTCCGGTGGAATCTATTGTTATACCTCCTCCGAAGGATGATGAAAATTCAAGGAATGTGCAGATCAATCCCTCATACATTGCCCCCTGCCATACAAAACCCCAGAAATTTTTGTTTTTCCGTCGTTCCCTGGCCTGTACCTTTTTTGCCATCTGAAGTAATTCTTCCCAGGTTTCAGGTGGAGCTGTGTATCCATATTTTGCGAGCAGGTCTTTCCTGTAGTAAAGGAGACCACCATCCACATAAACAGGTAGTGCCATCACATTACCTCTGTATCTATCCACCTCATCCACAACCCGGGAGAAGAATTTATTAAGATCCAGATTATCTCTTTCTATATACGAATCAAGCGGCTCAAGCCACCCGGAGCTGGCAATTGCCCCAACCCAGACAACATCCATAAGAAAAACATCGGGATCCCTTGATTTTGATCTCAACGCTATAACAATTCCCTGTCTTCTCTGGTCTGTATCTGTGGGTTGCCTTATGAGTTTTACATTGATTCCTGTTTTTTCATGAAATTCACCTATAACCTTTTCCCAGTAAAGGAGCTCGTTTGGGCTTCCCCCAACCATGAAGGTAAGCTCTCTCGGTCTTGAACATGAGGATATAAATAAAAGTAAGGAAAGAATAAATGGATAGAGGATTCTCATAATACCCTCCTTACCCTAACAATTCATTGAATACATCAAGATAATCAGAAAGAAGGCGGGTTATAAGGAATTTTTTCCTTACGGTTTCCTTACCTTTTCTACCGAGTTCCTCTGCAAGCTCTGGATTTTTCAGTATTTCAATAATCCTTTGAGCAGTACCTTCATAATCCATTGGGTCTACAAGGAAACCGTTTACCCCATCCTCAATCTGGAGTGTAATACCCCCAACTCTCGAGGCCACCACCGGCTTACCCTTCCACAGTGCTTCAGTAACTGTAAGGCCAAAGCCTTCTTTCAACGATTTCTGAATTATAACACTGGAAATCCTTTGAAGTACATTGACCAGGACATTATTCTCGTAGGTCAGCAATATCACATCTCCCTTGTCAATTAACCTTTTTGCTTTCCTCTTCACCCTTTCCAGAATTCTATAACCTTCCGGATCATCGGTGGCCATGCTCCCACAGAGAACCAGTCTCGCATCCACCTTTTCCTTAACAATCTTAAATACCTCTATGACTCCTTCAGGGTCTTTCCATTTATCAAATCTTGAGATCTGGGTGATAAGGGGCTTATCCGTGGGAATTCTGAATTTTTTTGTATATTTTCTGATTGTCTCATTGTCCAGTTCCATGTTTTTGAGAGAGAGAGGGTCAATTGCAGGATGGATTATCTTGTATTTTATAGGGATATCATTTTTGTATTTTTCGTTGGATACTATAACAAGGTCGTATCTTAGAATGAAATTCTTCAGGAAATTCCATACTGTCTCATTGGGATGTGATAGATCCACATGGCACCTCCATACCCAGGGTTGCACCTTTTTGTAAAACCGGATAAGAGGGAGTGGCTGTGGATCATGAATGATTACAAGATCATAGTTTTCTCCAAGATGGGTATATATAGAGAAATTGCGGTTTGTATTTAAATAGAGATTTACTTTGTTTTTTGTCCAGTGGATCCTATCTCCCTGTAGTGCGTTGTGTATCTTTTTTGTTAGGGTGAAGAAGTCCTGATTCCCATGGAATGTAACCCAATCGGCGTTTAAGCCTATGTAGTTCATGAGGGGTGCTATGGAAAGTAACATCTCAGCCACGCCGCCACCCATGAATGTGGAATTTATGTGGACAATATGTCTTCCGTATAATTTCCTCGCCTTCCGGTAAATTTCGGTTATCACGTTATCTCCAACTATTTCCCGATAATCTTCAAGGTGTTTCATTGTTCAATTCCTCCATTTCAAAAAGTAATTTTCTTATTTCTCTGTAGTCATCTACATAATATTTTGCCTTTGAAGGTGCCCATCCTACCTTAATGGAGTAGGCTTCCTCCGGTAAGATTTCAAAAATATCCTCATCAGTCCAATCATCTCCAATAGCAAGAATAAAATCCCATGAATTGCTATTGAGCCAGTTCAAAACAGCTCTTCCCTTATTTATGCCTGCATTTTTGATTTCTATTACTTTATGCCCCTCCAGAATTTCAATGTCGCTGTTGGCAACTATATGGAAGATATCGTCCTTGAGTTCCCTGGCTCTAACAAGTCCCAGTTCATAATCCACCTTCCTGTAGTGCCATGCAAGGGAGAATTCCTTTTCTTCAATAAAAGAGCCGGGGGTACTATCCACATACTTCTCCAATATCTTCCTTATTTCTTCCTTCCAATCTGTTTTGAAGGGTTCAAGGGTCTTCCATTCTTCACCACGGGGTTTAATCCACCCTCCGTGCTCGGCTATAAGATTTATATCCAGCCTGAAAAACCACTTCTCAAGAGTATGTTTATCTCTTCCGCTCACTATTATCACTTCATTTCTTTCATCTTCTGTTAAATTTCTGAGTAAATTTAATATTTTTTTATCGGGTCTGGCAAGTTCCGGCCTTTCTTTGAAGGGAACCAGGGTCCCATCGTAATCAAGGAGCAGCAGGCGATTCCTGCTCCTTTTATAATGAGATAGCATTCTCTCTTCCACGTCTTTATTCAATCTATTTTCCTTTAATTTCAACTGGGTTTCTTTGATAAAGTGTAGTTTTTCTATGAAATCCTTTGCCCAGCGGCTTACATTGTATCTTCTGATTCTTTCCTGCATTTTTTTGGTGCGTTTTTTCTGCTCCCTCTCTTTCATATTCAGTGCCTTCTTCAGAGCCTCGGTAATTTCCTCTCGGTTGTTGGGATTTACTATAATGGCTTCGGCCAACTCCTTTGCCGCTCCCGCCATTTCACTGAGGATGAGAACACCTTTGCCGTCCCTTTTACTTGCAACGTATTCTTTTGCCACAAGGTTCATGCCGTCTCTTAAGGGTGTCACAAGGCAGACATCTGCTATGTTATAAAGTGCTGCAAGGGTTTTAAATGGTAGAGACCTGTAGAGATACCATATGGGAACCCACCCTAGGGCACTGTGTTTCCCGTTTATTTTCCCTACCAGTTCTTCCAGTTGTTTTTTAATGACCCTGTACTGATCAATCTTGGTTCTTGTGGGTACCGCTACAAGAATCAGGGTTACTTTGTCCTTGTATGCAGGGTTTTTATCAAGAAAATAGTCAAATGTTTCTAGTCTTCTAATTATCCCTTTGGTGTAGTCCAGCCTGTCCACCGACAATACAATTTTTCTGTTGTGGGTTTTATTTCTTATTCTTTTGATTTCCCTCTGTACTGATTTTTCCAGGGAGGAATTATAGAATTTTTCAAAATCTATACCCATGGGGAAGGCATCCACCTTAACAAGTCTTGTATCAACATAGATCTGCCCGTAGGAATGCTCGTACCCACCTATGCGATGGGCACTGCTCAGGAAGTGTCTCACATAGTCATAGGTGTGAAATCCAATGAGATCCGCACCCAGTAAACCCTGAATTATTTCATTCCTCCAGGGAAGGAGTCTGAATACTTCAAAGGATGGGAAGGGGATGTGAAGGAAAAATCCCATTGGATTATTTTTCAATCTCTTCCGCAATAATCCGGGAAGAAGCATGAGGTGGTAATCATGGATCCAGATAACATCATCTTCATTTGCAATCTCAAGAACTGCCTTTGCAAAAAGTTCATTAACTTTCTTATATGCCTCCCAGTAATTATCGCTGTATTCTGTAAATTCGGTGAAGTAATGGAAGAGCGGCCAGATGGTTCTGTTGCAGAAACCATTATAATAAAGCTCCACATGACGCTGAGATAGAAAAACAGGGTAGCATTTTTTTCTTTTAAGAGTTTCAATGACAGTCTTTTTCTCAGTCCTTTTTATTTTTTCCCTGGCTACTCCAGGCCATCCAATCCAGAAGGAATCATGAGTTTTATAAAAGGAAGCAAGGCCCTTTGCAAGTCCGCCAACGCTCTCCTGAAAAGTTAGTTGTCCTTCTTTGCGTTGTACGGTAATTGGTAATCTGTTTGAGATTATTATAAGTCTTTTCATCTCTTACTCTAAGCTTAATTTAATTATACGTTATATGAACCGGTAATCAAATTGTGTAAGAGTGCAGATAGATATTTAAGCTGGAATTCAATGTAAATTTCCCTGAGCTCTCCTGTAGCTTCCCCCTCATCCACTACCTTAATCCAGGCCATTATAAACCTCCATTTCCTAAAAATTATATTGATAATTAACCCTACTGCTTTTCAATTTTCGATTCCAATTTTTCTATAAATTGTTTAACCCCTGCCTCAATTTCGCTCCTTAATATTACCTTTTCAGCCAGAATCTCTCCATTATAGATTTCACGCATCTGGGACAGACATTTTCCTTCTTTGCCAGCGCATGTTACAAAGAAAGCAGATTTCTTTATGCTATCCCTGTTTTTTAAAAGATA
>QNDO01000142.1 GCA_003644895.1 Candidatus Hydrothermota bacterium
AATGCCCTTATTATAATGTCGTCAGCACTTACAGTTGTTTTCTTTGCAAGATGTTCCAGACGCACTAATAAAATTTTTTTGATAACGAGGGAAATAATAGTGGTGAATAAAACTATTCCCCCAAAAACTATGTACTGGATAAAAGGCTTCATTCTCTCTTCTCCTTTTTGACCTTACCCTCCACATAGTTAAGGAACATTCTCTGAGGCAGGATGGAAAGCAATAAACGCAATTGGGTGGATGGAGCGATATGAAGATTTCTTTGGACCCAATCTATGATAGGAATTAACATAAAGAAATTATAAATTGTCAAGAGCTTTTTGGCAATAAATGGTTTTACTTACAATTGAATTTACAACAGTAAGCCAGGCTTAACATATCCCATTGATCTTCTTCCACACTAAAATTATTCCTCCGCCTCTTCCTCTTTCTCTTCTTCATGAAGCTTATGGCCACTGTGAAAAATCCTTTTATTCAAAGTCATTGCAAAAAAGGAAAAGAAAAGAGTCATAAAAACAAACCCCTGGACTCTCCTCTTTTTAAATCTATCCACTCTATCTTTTATTAGTTTCTCAGGGTTTGATTTTCTAGCCGTCTGAGTTTCAGGGAAATTTTCATACCTAGCCACGGTAATAGTTTCGTACCTCTCCTGAAATTTGATATCTGATTTTGAAATAATGGAAGCCCCAGCAAAAAGTAAATAGCTTATTGCCAGATAAAGTGAAAACCTCTGGGCGTATGCTGAACCTTTAAGCACGAGATAGGCCGTGATAACAGAAAAAATGACAGGAACAGAGACAAGAAGAATATGCGGCAAAAACCGTGGAATGTCTGACTGACTCGCCAGAGCAAGGGCAAAAAGAAAATTAAATATCATGGTTATAGCCCATAATAAAATCAACACACTAAAAAATTTTATAAGAATGTTAAATAAACGCTCCTCTTTCATAACACTATTATATTAAAGCAGACCATGCATTATTTAAAGGCTGAATTGATTGAAGTAAGGGACTTCTTTATACTAAAACCATGAAATATGTCATAATTTTTATTTTGGGATATTTAATAGGTGCTATTTCTCCATCCTATTTTCTGGGTAAAATTTTAAAAGGCATCGATATTCGCGAGCATAGAGATCATAATGCAGGTACCTTAAATACCTTACATGTCCTCGGTCTTTTTCCTGCTATAATAACCGCTTTTTTTGATCTGACAAAAGGATTAATCGTTGCTCTTTTGGCTTATTACATTGGTATACCTTATCCCTATAATTTCCTTTTTGCATACATTGCTGTTCTGGGCCATATATTTCCCTTCTATCTGAAATTCAGAGGCGGTCAGGGTGCTGCCACAGCCATAGGAGTGATTTTATACTTTCTTGCTGTCTTCATGAAGAGAGAGATATTTCCCCTTGATGCTCTCATTGTTCTAACCATACTGATTCTGGTGGTATTTTACATTACAAAAAATGGAGAGATAATAGGAATCTCCACCATCCCTGTGCTAACTTTCTTTTCTGTATATTTTGCTCAGGGAAGTCCAGAAAGTCTTATTTTTTCCCTTTTTACTTTACATATTCTCGGTGTTAATTTTTATAATGTTAAAAGAAAAGGATTAAGACTCAAAGAAGAATCGATCGAGAGAATAAAGTGGTCACGATTTTTTGCGAGGCCCTTCGCTATACTTTTAATTATAATTTACTTTCTCACCTCTCGAAAAACTATTCTCCTGCTTTCTGGCTCTGTTGCGTTATTCTTTTTAGTGCTTGATCTTGTAAGATTGTCGAGGAGGGGCATCAACGAGATGATTATGAAATCACTCCATTTTGTATTTAAGACCAAGGAAGAACATACTTTTTCTTCCATGACACATTTCATGGTCGCAGCTTTTCTGAGTTTTGTTCTGTTTCCGCGGGAGATTGCCTGTGCATCTATCTTATTCCCCATTTTCGGAGATATGTTTGCTAAACTTTTTGGCATGGAATTTGGAAGACTCAAAATCCTGGAAAAAACTTTTGAGGGAACCCTTGCTTATGTTACATTTTCACTTCTTGCAGGGTATATATACCATCTCTTTGTGGGGTTCCCCTTTTACATAATAATAGCAGGTACAATGGCTGCTGCCTTAGCCGAAATTGCTCCCTGGAAGATGGATGATAATCTCAGCGGGGCATTAATATCGGGAACAGTGATGTACCTATTCTTTATACTTTAATATTCTGATTCGGGTAAAGAATCACTGAGATAAACCCTAATTATCCTGTTCTCTTTAACAAGCATACCTGCCTCAGGTTCTGTCCTAACAACAAATCTTCCCTGACCATAAGTTTCAGGGCGTAATTTTCTGGCTCTGAGAGAATCTAAAGCCTGTGGATAATCCAGACCTACAACATCTGGAACTTCAGTGATCTCGTATTTATTCACATATGCAGGTAAAATCAGATTATCCAGCACCAAAAATGTAATTATTATGAGAACCCCTGTAATGAAAAGAGCCCACAGGGCAATTAATACTTTTTTAGGAAAACTTCTTTGACGTGTCATGTTCTTTTGGTGTTCCAAAGTTGATGACCTCCTCTGTTTCATCTGGATACTGGACCCTTACCCGTCCGGAAATTACATTGACTTCTACAACTTTACCTGGTCCTTTCTCAGTTTCAAGTGTACTGCCAATTTCGGGTAATTTGCTCTTTGCCTCTCTATAAAAATCAAGCTCGTATCTGAGACAGCATAATAATCTGCCGCATATGCCTGATAATTTTTCAGGAGCAGCGAAAAGATACTGTTCTCTTGCCATATCTAAGGTAACCGGAGGAATCTCTTTAAGGAAAATCCTGCAGCATAACTCTCTTCCACAAAGCCCAAGTCCGCCTACCACTCTTGCATAATCTCTGGCTCCTATTTGTTTAAACTCCACCCTTACATGAAGGATCTTCGAAAGCTGAGAGGCTATTTTGGCCATGGTATACTTTTTCTCAGCAGTGTAGGTAAAGGAGATGAGACCAACATTCATATCAAATTCTTCCTTGACAATTTTAATGTCCAGCATATTGTTCTCAAAAAGGAAGCCTCTCGTCATGTTTTTCATTATTCTGATAACCTCTTCCTTGGAGGCAATCCTGTATCGATCCAGTATCTTCTGGGCAGGTTTGGAGGATACTCCTCTCACCTTAACCAACAGTTCATATTCGCTATTCCTTTCTTTAATAAAAATAAAACTTCCTGGTGCAAGTTCAACTGAAAAAGGTAATTGATACCAGGAAAAACCACCCCCTACAATTGAAACCTCCAGGGTGTTTCTTTTTCTAGCCCTATCTTTTCTTCGGAATTTTAACATTTCTCCTTCTCCTCTTTTTCTTCCTTTTTAATTCCCTTATTGCATCTCTGTACAACGCAGCCTTCTCAAAGTCAAGGAGACTCGCAGCAATATACATACGTCTCTCAAGTTCCTCAATTACTTCATATTCGTTGAGATTCCTTTTTAATTCTGCAATCTCCATTTTAATGGATAGTTCATCCTTTTTCAAAATCTTCTCATCCGCAATTTTTGTGGAAAGAAGTATTTGATCAGCTGATTTTTTAATTGTCTTTGGAACTATTCCGTGCTTTTTATTATACTCCATCTGGATCCTTCTTCTCCTTTCTGTTTCTTCAATTGCTCTTTTCATAGCTTCCGTGACAATATCAGCATACATAATAACTTCACCTGCAGCGTTACGAGCAGCCCTCCCTGCAGTCTGTATGAGTGCTGTCTCTGAACGAAGAAACCCGGTTTTATCAGCATCTGTTATAATCACCAGAGATACTTCGGGTAAATCGAGGCCTTCCCTGAGTAAGTTAACTCCTACCAGAACGTCGAAATGTCCTAACCTTAAGGCGCGTAAAATCTCTACTCTCTCTATGGCATCTATCTCTGAATGCAGATATCTCACTCGAAAACCAAGGCCCGATAGATATTCACTCAGATCCTCGGCCATTCTCTTGGTGAGAGTGGTGATGAGCACACGCTCGTTGCGGTCAACTCTCTTTCTTATCTCTTCCACTATATCCTCAATTTGATTTTGGGTTGGTTTTACAACGAGCTTAGGGTCTACAAGCCCTGTTGGTCTTATTATCTGTTCTACAACAAGTCCTTGTGATTTTTTAAGCTCATAGGGACCTGGAGTCGCTGAAACAAATATAACCTGATCCCAGAGCTGTTCAAGCTCTTCAAACTTCAGTGGTCTATTATCAAGGGCACTGGGGAGTCTAAAGCCATGCTCCACCAGTGTCAGTTTACGTGATCTATCACCATTGTACATACCCATAAGCTGCGGAATGGTAACATGTGATTCATCTATAATGGTTAAAAATTCAGGAGGGAAGTAATCTATCAAACAAGAGGGTCTTTCTCCAGGTTTTCTACCAGAAAGATGTCTAGAATAATTCTCTATACCTGGACAGTAACCAACCTCACGTAGCATTTCCAGGTCAAAGCGGGTTCTTCTTTCAAGTCTCTGGGCCTCCAGAAGTTTACCCTGGGCCTTAAGTTCTTTTAGTCTTTCTTCCAGCTCCTTTTCTATATTCTTAATTGCTTCTTCCAATCGGGGTCTCGTTGTGACCCAGTGGCCGGCGGGATAAATGGCGATTCTTCTTTTCTTCTCTATAAATTTTCCTGTAAGAGCATCAACAATCTTAATGGAATCAATGGTGTTTCCCCAGAATTCAATCCTTACAACATAT
>QNDO01000143.1 GCA_003644895.1 Candidatus Hydrothermota bacterium
AGTTCCCCAACCATTTACATGGTCTCCACCCTCTTCAAAGATCTTAGCATCGGTAACCTTGGGTTTAAGGTCCACATAGTATACATGACAGTAATTTGGATCTTTTAGCCATTTCAAATGAGCAAGCAAATTTTCCGGAATTAGAGCCCATAGCTCCTCACCCAGGGGATGCCCATTACCATTGAGCTCGCCGGTGTTGGCGTTAAATATACCGGCATTGAATGCATGGAGCATACCATCATTGGCGCCGACATACACAACACCTCTTCTATCCTTGTAGGTTTTGTAAAATTCAGCATAAGTCTGGTCATCATACAGCTTATCAAACCGTTCCATAGGTCTACCAACATAGATAGGTGTGGAATAGATTATATCTGCAAGTTTCCAAGTATTACTATCAAGGGTCCTCACCCTCCAATCTGGGTTAGAGAGATAATCTACGCCTCTTATATAATTGATTAGAGAGTCTACGAAGGCATCTGTCCCATCAAAATAATCGCTTAATTTATCTCTGTTCCCCGTGGTGAATTCTTCAAGAGAGAAATCTTCCCCCTCCTTAACAATTGCGTAAATATTCCTGTCAGAAGGACTTTCTGAATGCAGGTGATTCCCCGCATTCCAGACGGAATTAACATCCCATATACCCACTTCATCGATCATATTGTCAGGAACACCGTCATTATCAATATCTTCCCATCTCTCAACTTTCGTTTTATTCCCCACTGTTTTAAACCTTATTATGTAATCGGTGTAATCCAGGGTATGGTCATTGTCTGTATCCTCTCTTATATTTCCATATTGATCTATCCAGTATGAGACAAGCTGACCGAGCCATGAAAGTTCCACGTCCTGGACCTGCCTCTTGGGCTGGAAAAATGCCTGATAAATAGTCCCTTCACCTTTTGCTGTAGAAGATACAACAGAAACTGCGGAAGCAGAACCTACTCTCCTCAAAATATCCGCAATTGCTTCCATAAGGGCTCTTTCTAACGCATAACCTTCCTCTGCCTCGAAATATGTATCTATCTTCCCATCCTGATCCCTGTCCCACTCTCTTTGGAGATCTGGCATGTTATTGCCATTTCTATCTTCAAATCCCCCGTTCTTTGCAGCATCCTGTAAAAGCTGAGAGCCATGTCCAAAAGCAAAAACTGTATAAAGGGTAAGGTTCTGAAGACCAGGAATATCAGACCTCAAATCATTCACATGAGACCAGAGGGCCACATCATCAAGATAATCTGAACCATACGAAGAGTAGTTACCAGGCTCATTACCATCGTTATCATAATCCCCAATAGTTAAAAGAGCATTATCTCGATCCATGGTAGATTCACCGTCAGTAATGAGAAGCACGAAGCTTTTTCTGCACCACACCGTAGTGACATCCCCAAAGTTTTTATCGTACATGGGGTCCCAGTGACCACCTATCTGGTAATCATTGGGATAGAATATGGGGGCAGTCTGCCTGTAATAATTACATAATTCATAGTACGATTCTGCTAAAGGGGTCCATGTTTCAAAGGGTGTATTTTCCACTGCATTCACAAGGTCATTAAGAGAGGTATTTTCGATGAAATACGAAGCAACATGTCCACCATCGTCATCACCCCGGGCTTCGTCGCCATCCCCTCGACTGTTAAAAATAAAGAGCCAGAATCGGGGGGCACCTTCATCCCAATTGCCATCTCTATCCTTATCAGCTAACCGCTGGAGAATCCCTCTATCAGTTCCGGTATCCACCTCCACCTGTACCCTTGCCCGATAGATAATTGTATACCACCTCCGGGTTCTGGTATTATAGTAGTACAAACTCAGAAGCTGTGCAGAAGCATTGCCCTGTCCCTCAATATGGGCAGAATAAGGGACTCCTCCAATATTAAAGTTTCTCCAGTAGTTCCATCGTCCTTGACTTATGAGAGTGTGGAAACGTCCTGAGATGGTTCTGGACTGAGCTTTTCCTCCTACCAAAACTTTTCTTAATACATCAACCCTTGACATGGTGAGAAAATTCAGAAGATTACCGGGCCAGTACGTCCTGTAATCCGGAGTATTCGAACTCTTATGCCATTTATTGGCTGAATAATAGTATGATGAGAAAGGATCATAATATCCATAATAAACCTTATTGGGGTCATAGGTTGCGCCCGGATCGTATGCAGGGTTCCCCATACTCCCTGAATTATCCATTAAGATAAAGATATTGGGAGTAACCACATTCGCAAGAAAAGGAGGAAGTGCACAGGGCATTTCCTGTGCAAGTAACTCCTTGCCTGATAAGGCAAAGAAGATTAATATCAACAACCACATATTTTTAAAATTTTTCATAAAATCACCCCCTGATTTTCGGAACTATTTTGCAACTATTCCAATTACTTTTCTATAAATGACCTCAAGCTGAACTCTTTCCTCAGATTTTCCTCTTGCATCTGAGAGGATTCTATAAAAAATAGCAGCTCCTCCACTCTGTGCACCTTTTCCTATTCCTTCATATCCAGCCGCAAATTCTATGGACCCTCCTTTGGCAAGTGTTACAAAGAGAACATTTATATTTACTGTATTTGCGAAACCATTAACAGTCTGACTTAAATCACTGGGTCTCTCACCTTCTTCATATGCCCTTTCCACTTCATTCACTCCTGCATCAACACCCCCCTCTGCAACCTCAAAGGTAGATAAATATCTTCTGCTTACTCCAGCTATATGGGTACTTCTCTGAACCAGAAAAATGGTAAGGGCTGCAATTACGAAGAGAAAGGCTGTAATTAATATTACTGTGATTAAAGCTACTCCTTTCCTCATCTCATATTCCTCACTTTGGCTATTAAGGTGTAAACCCTCCTCCTTCTATGAAGGTCATCGCCACTAAGATTATATGAATGATCCTCAAGGGTAATCTGGTTGTCAGGATATGTATATGAAGGATCAGGTGGAGTAACTTCTATGATACTTATTCTTACATTCTTTAATCCATCGAGAACCTGTTGTGCGGAGAGAGCTGAAAGATCATGTACCCATTCTCCTGCGTCTTGAAGATTGTTTCCATTCAGATCTACCCAGTAAGCTACCTGAAAGTCTTCAGTATTATTCAATAGGACATCATTGTTTCGCATCAAGTTTCCATTATTATAATAATAGTTAGCTGTTAGGTATCCACCAGTGGGAACCACATACACAAAGTTCCCCTGTGCTGTGCTAACATTCTGGTCAATGGTGAGTGCATAGGCTGGTTGCCCATAAATATCAGTCTCTGATTCTCTGTTGGTCACGGTAGCTACAGGGCCCACAGGCTTCTTTGTATCACTGAGAATTACTATCCTATCACCCACCTCAATATCGTTTTTTCCCCATCTTCTTACGTGGATTACATTACCTGAGGAAATATCCACAGTAAAGGACCATTTACTGGAGCCTCCTATGGAAAGATCAGTGGCATTTATAGTCAGTCTATCCCTACCAGCATTTGCATTGTTCTGTCCCGTAACGGGTGTGACGCTTATAGGAATTCCATATCCCCCCATCATTAAATCCCATTTGATAATAGTTAAAGCAGTCTGAATATCCGTTTGAATATTAGCAAGTTTTTCCTGTTTGGAACTAGTAGACAGTTGAGTACGCAAAAAAGCTATACCCATTGCCAGAATTACAGATAGTATCCCCAAAGCTACTATGAGTTCTATGAGTGTGATGCCTTTTCTCTTTTTCATAATGTATACCTACCTTTCAAAGTTACAAGAGTGTAAGATTTATTTCTCCATTTTATTATAATTTGTATAGTCTTTAAACCCGTTTGAGGTTGATCTTCCGCAATGTTCCACAATACCCTATAGACAACGTTATCAATGGTGTCTATGGTGGAATGGTCTGGAGTCAATGTATCAGATAAATCTGCATTATCACCATCATTGGAAAGCATGGGATCCTCATAGTCCGTTGCCCTAAAATATTCTGTCACACGTTCTGCCAGTAATCTCGCGTTAATATGCTCGCGCACAACCTGATTTCCTTTCACCGTCATAATCACCAGAGGTCCTACACCAAGGAATGCAATAGCAAGAATAAATAAGGCCACAAGTACTTCCACCAGAGTAAATCCCTTTCTATTCTTCTTCATACCACCCACTTCCTGTCCATTTAAAGACTCTTACTTTTCCTGTACTGTTAATTAATAGTGCGTAAAAATCCTTACCGTCGGTTATATAAATTTCACCCGGGGTCTCACAGGCCCCAAATTGATTGAATATAATTACATTATCATCAGAAGGGTTGTTAAAAGAAATACCATCAGCAGGGGGTGATCCCCCGGAGATACTTTGAATTGCAGTGGCCCCAAATCTTATTTTGGCACCAAGGGTTTCCGAAACCTGTGAAGTGGTATCATAGGTCCCAGGGTTTAAGGTATCTTCAGTTATTTTGAAGGAAGTGTAGGAATCAGTGACAGGGTCAAACCTGATGCCTGTCTTCATCTGTGCGGAAACTGCCCGAATTCTCAGATCCATTATTGTCGCTCTCATCCTATATGCTGCATTTTTAAGTCTATTCCTGGTGATCCACGTCCGTCCTCCCCAGTAAGAAAAACCCAATATAATGCCAATGATTGCAATCACCGCAAGAATTTCAATGAGAGTAACACCTCTTCTTAAATACATTTTCACGATTAAGTTATTCCATTCCCACTATTTTAGGTGTTACAAAAATCATTAATTCTGTCTTAGATTG
>QNDO01000144.1 GCA_003644895.1 Candidatus Hydrothermota bacterium
ACTCTCCATAATTCTTGATCTGATATTCTTTAAAATAAAACCTCAAATACCGGCTCTTCTCGGTTTTGCTTTGATAGTAACAGGAATTACCCTTATCAGAACAACTCACAGAAGATCTAAAGAGATCCGAGCACTGTATTTTATCTTTCCATTCTTCACAGCAATCCTCTGGGGAACTACATCTTTCCTCTTCAAAATTGCACTTCTTGATATCAATCCCATATTGATGAGTTTGCTTCGTTCCTTTTTTGCATCTCTCTTTCTATGGATTTTCAATTTAACAAAATTAAAAACACGCTCGTTTAATCTTCCAAAATTTCATCTATTTAAAATTGGACTCGCAGGTCTCATAGGAGATGTATTGGGGATCTCGCTTTATTTCTTTGCTATATCTAAGGCTCCCTTATACATAGTTCTCCCCCTTACCGCTACAAGTCCCTTCTGGAGTGCTTTAATGTCAAAAATATTTCTAAAAGAAAAAATAACACTTACAAGGATTCTGGGAATTGCTGGAGTGGTTTCAGGCGTTATATTTATTGTATTATCAAGATAAATTTAATTCCCCTTTGAAAACATATTCTGGTTTTCCTGTGAAAAATATTGAATTTCCTTCTTTTCTTATGATTAATATCCCGCCCCTGGAGATGAAGGATACCTTCTCATCTACCAGACCGAGAGCATAAATTATCATAAAACTGGAAAGGGCTCCTGATGCACAGGAAAGGGTCTCCCCTGCCCCCCTCTCCCATATACGATGAATTACTTCACTTCTTGAATTAATGGTAATAAAATCTACATTGGTGCCTTCAGGAAAAAAATTGCGCTTCTCTATTTCGCTCGCCTTCTTGAAATCAACGTCAGGATTTATTAATACAAAATGTGGATTTCCAAACCCCTTTGTATAATAACCCTGAATTTTCCTCTTTCCAAGGAAGATTGTAATTTTTTCAAATTTAAAATCCTTAATTTCAAAACGTACTATTATCTTCTCCTTAAAAATGATTTTTGCTTTTTTGCCCTTTGTAGCTACTTCTACGGAACCGCTTTGCCTTTGTGAAATCCTCAGGAACTCACCATACGCAAGTAGTGCATTTCCACAAATTTCAGCCTCACTCCCATCAGGATTAAAAAATCTCAGGAAATTATGCTCCATATTATAAATAACTAAAATATCACCACCTACTCCAAAATGCCTGTCCAGAATTCTTGTAGCCACTCTACTCAGATCGACATTTTTTACATCTTTTTCATCTATGAATACAAAGTCGTTTCCTTGGGATTGAAGCTTATGAAATGAAATCCGCATCAAGATATCCTTTAGACTTCATCCAGCGATCATTATAAATTTTTGAAAGGTATTTAAAGCCGGAGTCAGGCAAGAGGGTAACTACAATAGAATTAGGAGAGGCTTCTTTATATACCTTAATGGCACCCCACACATTCGCTCCAGAAGACCCCCCTACAAAAAGTCCTTCCTCCCTAGCAAGCCGTCTTGCCATAAGGAATGCATCCTTATCTTTAATTTGTATTATATCATCCACAAGAGAAAAATCTACAGTAGGAATTATGGCATCATCTCCCAGACCTTCTATTTCATACTCTCCATATTTTCCGGGTCTACCTGTTTTAAAATAGTCATAGAAAACAGAGCCCACTGGATCTATAGCAATACATTTTATATTTTGATTTCTCTCTTTGAGAAATTTTGCAATGCCTGTAAAACTTCCACCCGTTCCCAATCCCGCTACAAAATGAGTGATTTTGCCCTCCGTATCCTCCCATATCTCCTTCGCTGTGGTTTCATAATGGGCCATAGGATTATCCATATTCTCATGCTGATTCACATAAAAAGCATTTGGAGTCACCTCTGCAAGCCTTCTGGCTACTTCATTCCTGGATTCTGGAGAACCATGTTTGGCATTCCCCGGACATACGATTACTTCAGCCCCTAAAGCTCGGAGATGGTCTAACTTTTCCCGAGATACCTTTTCCGTCACAGTTAATATAACCTTAAAACCTCTAACGGCTCCGTACATTGCAAGTGCAACTCCAGTATTTCCAGAGGTGGCTTCCACAATAGTTCCGCCCTCTTTTAATTCTCCTCTCTCAAGAGCTTTCTCAATCATATAAATGGCAAGACGATCTTTAATACTCCCACCGGGATTGAGGAACTCGGCTTTAGCAAGTAATAGTTTATTATCCAAGGGAGAGATCACTTTCTGTAACCTCACCAGCGGAGTATTCCCTACAGCCTCAAGTATATTTTCCAAATATTTCATAAAAAAATTCGAAGCGGAGAGGGTGGGATTCGAACCCACGGTACCCCGGCTAGGGGTACAACGGCTTAGCAAGCCGCCGCCTTAAACCACTCGGCCACCTCTCCGTAACGTAGTTGTAATAATTTAATGTTTTCTGAAGAGATTATCAAGTTCTTCCAGTGAAACCAGCACCTTGCGTGCTTTTGTACCCTCCTGGGGACCTATTACCCCAATCTCTTCAAGCTGATCAATAATTCTAGCTGCCCTAGCAAAACCAACTTTTAACTTTCTTTGAAGCAAAGTAGCTGATGCTTTCCCTTCAAGAACCACGAGTTTTGCTGCTTCTTCTAAAAGAGAATCATATTCCCCTTCAACTTCCTGTATTTCTTCAACTTTCTCCAATGGCACTTCAAGCATCTCTGGAATCATCCTGTAATAATTTGTCCGTATTTCTGCAATTCTTTTTCGCACTTCTTCCTCTTCAAGTCCTGTTTCCTCCAAAAGAAAATCAATGAGTATGTTTTCCCTCTCATCCAGTCCAGGTTCATCAATTCTTATCATAGGAATGTGAAGATTCCGTTCCACGAGTTCCTTCACAATTTGATACCCGTCCTCCATCTCTGGGAAATATTCGGGAAGCAATCCTGCAATATAATCGATGGTAAGAGTCTTTGTAATTTCTTTAGTCTCCTCTTCAGAAACAAAGGGACCATGAAGTCTCAATAATTCAGAAGTGCCAGGTGGTATAAATAGCATATCTCCTCTTCCCAGAAGCTTCTCGGCGCCCATCTCATCAAGTATAGTTCTCGAATCTACTTTGGAGGGAACTTTAAAAGCTATTCGAACAGGGAAATTAGCCTTTATCATACCGGTTATCACATCCACTGAGGGTCTCTGAGTAGCAACTACCAGATGAATCCCCACAGCTCTGGCCATTTGAGCCAGTCTTGCAAGGGGTTCTTCAATCTCCCTCCCTGTGGTGAGAATAAGATCTGCAAATTCATCAATTATAATAACAACATAAGGTAGTAATTCTTCTCCTTTCTCTTTTGCTCTCTTATTGTGACTCTCAATATCCCTTACTCCGTCCCTTGCGAAATGTCGATACCTTATATCCATCCACTTCACGGCACTTTTCAGTGCTTCAACTGCAAGCTTTCTGTCCTTTACAACAGGCAGCATGAGATGAGGGATTCCTTCGTAATAGGAAAGTTCTATCCTCTTTGGATCAATCAGTAAAAATCTTACTTCTTCTGGTGTTGCTCTCAGCAAAACGCTCGTAATGATGGTATTTATACATACAGATTTGCCACTACCTGTGGCACCTGCAATAAGAAGATGCGGCATCTTTGAAAGGTCGGCATAGACGGGATTACCGGCTGTGTCTACACCTAGAGCGAATCCCAAGGGAGATTTCAATTTTCTAAATTCCTCTCTCTCAGCAAGCTCTCTAAAATACACTATCCTTCTCTTTCTGTTAGGGACTTCTATACCTATAAGCCCCTTCTCCGGGAGCGGAGCCACAATCCTGATTTTATTTGATTTCATCCTAAGGGCCAAGTCATCAGCAAGATTGACTATCCGGGATAACTTAATACCCGGAGCTGGTTCATACTCATAACGGGTTACCACCGGACCTGGATAATATGCAACCACCCGTCCATCAACGCCAAATTCCTTTAACTTTTCTTCAATGAGCTTTTTATTTTTTTCACACTCTTCCCTGTCCACTGTAGCTTCTGCCACGGGCACCTTATTCAACAATTTAATGAGTGCCTCACCAGAAATTGCAGGGTACACATATGGTTTTCCCTCTATGGAAGTGACAGGTTTTTCTCTCGTTTTCCTCCTTTTCACTTTGCCAGCAGTTTTCTCTCCGATAACAATTTCCCTTCCAGAAATTATTTTTTTTTGAGCTTTCTCCTCTTCACCCTTTTTGCCAAAAATACCTGGAAATAGTACATAAATGGACAAAAGAATAAAAAGAAGAGAAACTATAATTTTACCGGCAATTCCCGCAAAATTCTCAATCCATTGAAAAACTGATACTGCAATGGATCCGGAAAAGGGCACTTTTATGTAGCCAGAAAGAAAAAATAATATAAGAAAAAGCGCACTTAATTTTATAATTATTTTATTTGAAAGTCTGGAGAATGCCAGAAGAATGGTCATTACTAAAAGTGAAAATATCAGGTAGTATCCAAGAATATATCCGAAGGTATCGATAAATATTTGAGCAACACTATAACCAAATCTCCCTCCTAAATTTGCATCTATATTTCCACTTTTATATGTGACCATGCTTACCAAGATGAGAAGAAAAACAGAAAAAGAAACAATCCCTGAAACCACCGTGAGGGTATGCTTCTTATCCTC
>QNDO01000145.1 GCA_003644895.1 Candidatus Hydrothermota bacterium
GATTTAAAGATAATAAAATCAAGGCATATCCTACTGTTTTGTATTTTTTCGTATAGAAGGTATTACTAAGGCTTTTAATCTATCTTTAATTTTTTAAGCCCCATAATAACTATTATGAAAATCCTCTTGGTATCAGAATACTTCCCACCGAAAATTTTCGGCGGGGGAGAGATAAGTGCAGCACTGCTTGCCAAGAATCTGTCTAGGGAAGGAATTGAGGTTTCTGTTCTCACCTCACATTTCAATGGCCTGAAGAAATTTGAAGTTAAGGATGGTGTAAAAATTTACCGGAGATTAAAAACCGGGGAAAACCCAAACTCATTTTTTAGCAATTTCAAACGTGCGTTTCTCTTCCCTTACTCTACAAAAAGAGAATTAATAAAGTTAAACAAAAAAGAAAATTTCGACATAATCCATTGTATGAACATCAACTCGATAATTGGTGCAGCTAAAGCAAAAAAAGAAATTAAAAAACCAATAATAGCTCATGTGAATTCCCCTGTGTTGTTCTGCCCTATGGGAACTTTAATGAAAGGAAAAAAAATTTGCAAGGAAAAATGTTCTTTTTTTAACTTTCTGAGTTGCTTTTTTAAAGAAGGAAAGATTTCAAAAATTCAGAATAAATACCTTCAGTATAATCCCCTCTTTGCTTTTTATGTTTATTTTCGCTTTAAGAGAAGGAAAAGTTTTTTAAGGAAGGTTGATTTCTTCCTCCCTATCAGTAACTTCATGAAAAATTTATTAATTAGAGGGGGAATTCCCAGGGAAAAGATTGCTGTAGTGCCTAACCCGGTGGAATTGGAAAAATTCTTAAAATTAGAATCTAAGTGGCATAAGCCAGTAAAGATTTTATACCTGGGAAATTATGAAAAATTTAAAGGACCACAAATTTTATTACAGGCATTAAGTAAAATAAAATTAGACTATAAAGCTAATTTTTATGGCTCTGGTTCTTTGGAAAAATGGATGAAAAATTTTGTGAAAGAGAATGATTTAAGTGGAAAAATCAAAATTAATAGGAAAGTGAGCTATGATGAAATTCCAAGATTATATCAAGAGCATGACATATTAGTTTTCCCCTCTCTAATCGGGGAAGCATTTGGGAGGATTGTGATAGAGGCTATGGCTGCTGGAAATCCAGTTATTGCCTCAAGAATTGGTGGTGTTGTTGATATTGTGGGGGATAGAAAGACTGGATTTTTAGTAGAGGCGGGGAATGTGGATGAGCTAAGAAATGCGATAATAAAGCTGATAGATAAACCCGAATTAAGGGAAAAGATGGGTGCAGAGGGGAGGATAGTTGCTAAGGAAAGATATGTTGGGAAAAGAATTGCTGGGAAAGTAATTAAAGTTTATGAGAATGTAATAGACGGAAGGGATGTGGCTAAACCAAAATGAAAAGAAAAAATATTTTTGTATTAATTCTTTTGATTTTGATTATATCTTTAGCTTTTTCATATTCTGAAATAATGCATAAATTTAATACTGGATTAAGATTGTCTAATGAATATGCCTGCAAAAATATAGATTGCGGTATAGTACCAACAATTGAAGAACCCAATATTATGTTACCTCACTTGTTACAAAGCAGCTATTTGAGAGCTAAGAAAAACCAGGATTATTTTGAAATCGCTAAATTCAATTCCTATTTTTCTAGTGAAGCTTTTAACCGGTTGGATCTTTTTTCAAAGGGCTGGGCCGCTCATACTGATAAGGAAACAGGATTAATCCCTTATAGAACAAATTGGGGAGATGAATATAAACTATATCTCCCTGAACAGTCTGCTGCTGATTTTTACCCTTTCTTGTTATTAGCAACCTATTTCACAAACAAATCAAGATACAATGAAACAATGAGATGGGCAGATATCGAAGAAAAATATCGTTATGAAACTGGATTACCTGCTGCCGTTGATCTTAATACAAATCAAATTATTTATAAGAATGTTATTGTTAATTACAATATAAATAGACAAATTTTTGGCGCTTCAGAGATGATTAAAGATGGACTACTGCCATTAATAGAATTCTTTGGGAAAGATAATGATTTTTACCATAAGGCAGTAACTATTATGGGGAACATATTTAAAAATTGCCCGTACACTACAAGATATGGATGTCTTCCAAGTTTAAATTCAGAGGTGAATGGTGAAATACTTATTTCTTTATCTAGACTTTATTTGATGTCGAGAAACGAAGATTTCCTAAGATTAGCAGAGCCCATTGCTCAGTTTTATTTATTTGATGTTTTACCTAACAATGATTATTTACCTTGTTCTGATTTTGATATTAATGAACTCTCATGCAGGGATAAGACCTTTTCTTTGGGTGACCATAGTGGTGAAATAATTCCTGGCTTGGTTGAATTTTATTATGCAAAATCAATCTCAAACAAATCACAAAGTGAAATCTATTCCTCTCCAATTAAAAAAATGCTTGATAAAGTAGCAGTATATGGTTTAAGTGAGGATGGGTTCTGGTATCATTCTAACCAAGATCATTCCTTATCCGATACTTGGGGGTATATTCATAATGCTTATCACTTATTTTCGCTTTCAAATGACGAGGATTTTGACTTTGTCAATCGAAGTTTGAATAACTTGAAAAATAAAAACATAAAAGAATTTGCTTTTAATGCAGACGATATTGCTGATTCCATTGAAGGTGCAATATATCTTCAGTATGCATACCAAAATGATGTAGCTGATGATTGGATAAATGAGAATATATTCTATTTATTTGCTCAACAAAAGGAGAATGGGTTAATTGAAGGAAACTATAAAGATGGAAATGTTGCCAGAACATGGATACTTTATGCATTGTATAAAACCCAAGGAACTTATCTAATTCCTTGGAGAAATGATGTCAAAGTTGGTGCTGCTAAAAATAAAGATCGGCTTTATTTATATCTTGAATCCACTCATCCGTGGAAGGGGGTAATTAAGTTTGATTATCCTCGAAGTAATGAATACTTCGGTGTTGATTACTATCCAAGGATAAATTCGTTTCCAGAGTGGTGGGTTGTAGAAAAAAATAGCACATATAGGATAATAAAAGGGCAAGATACCTATTTTGTAAATGGGCATGAGCTTATAGGAAATGGCTTGAATATGGAACTATTAGAAAATGATGAGAAATTTGTTGTTATAGAAAAAATTGAATAAGTCTTCTATTAGTTTAGTGGTTTTCCCCTCTCTAATCGGGGAAGCATTTGGGAGGATTGTGATAGAGGCTATGGCAGCCGGGAAGTCAGTCATTGCTAGTAAAATCGGGGGATACCTGATATTGTTAAACACAGCCAAAATGGTCTCTTAGTGAAACCTAGAAACATTGAAGATTTAACCAATGCTTTACATAATTTAATTATGGTTCTTCTCCCATTTTGGGGAGAAATCATATTATTTATTGAATGTGAAAACAAAGATATAACGGTACAAGGAGGCACGACAAAGGCGATGGGGTATTGCTCTTCCTGCATTTCCTATCGTTTTAATATTACATGGATTGTAGGAGGCCTGCAGAAACCTCATCGTTTTAAAATACTAGCTCTACAACCGTTATCTCACCAAAGTTAATCTTCATGTTTTATCCTAAAGTTGGAGAAGAACTTCAAAAAATTAAGGAAAAATGACTGAGAAGGTTTTAGTTACTGGTGGAGTAGGATTTATTGGAAGTCATGTGGCAGAGTTCTATGCTGAAAAAGGTGCAGATGTGACAGTATTAGATAACCTGTCTAGGGAAAATACTGCTCGCTATAATTGGAATTATCTCCGGGAGAATTATGCTATAACATTAATTAGAGGAGATATCAGAAATCAAAAAAAAGTAGAGGAATTAATCCGGAATAAAGACCTTATAGTGAATTGTGCTGCTCAAGTGGCAGTTACCACTTCTATAGAAAATCCTCGCGAAGACTTTGAATCCAACACTTTGGGAACTTTTAACATTTTGGAAGGAGCACGAAATTCAGAAAAAGACCCTACTATAATCCACTGCTCTACTAACAAAGTTTACGGAGAAAATGTGAATGAGTTAGAAGTAGAGAAAAAGAAAAACCGTTATGTCTTTTTCGATAAAAAATATCGAGAAGGAATTCCTGAAAATTTTTCTATTGACCTTTGTGAACATACCCCTTATGGTTGTTCTAAGTTAGCTGGAGACATCTATATGCAAGATTATGCTAAACTTTATGGCTTAAAAACTGGGATCTTTAGAATGTCTTGTATTTATGGAACAAGACAGTTTGGAACTGAAGATCAAGGATGGTTAGCACATTTCGCTATCTCTACTCTACAAGGAAATCCAATTACTATTTATGGTGATGGAAAGCAAGTAAGAGATGTTCTCTACATTACAGATCTTTTAAATGTCTATGATCTTTTTAAAGAGAACAGTAAAAAATTTAGAGGTGAAGTCTTTAATATAGGGGGAGGGAGAGAAAATACTGTTTCTCTCTTGGAACTTTTAAATATTTTGGAGGAGAAAATAGGAAAAAGGAGTAAAATAACCTTTGAAGATTGGAGACCTTCTGACCAAAAGGTTTATATTTCGGATATTTCTAAAGCCAAGAA
>QNDO01000146.1 GCA_003644895.1 Candidatus Hydrothermota bacterium
ATCATTTTTTCTATCAATTCTCTCCCCAACAGGGCCGGGGATAGATGTAGCTGCTACATAATTCCCTATACCAAAATCATCGCCAAAATTCATGTTTCCGAATAAATATCCTCCATAAGGTCCCCTTCTTGGACCTTGAACAAAGCCCCCTCTCATTAGATGGCTCCAGACGTTGGGAGCTTCTCCCGATTCGATCAGACCGTTACCATTCCCATCTATTTCTCCTGGCCATCTGGATGATGCCGTGGAATCATCGCCTGGATAAAATCCATATCGATCGTAGTAAGCATAATAGGCTGCACTAATATTCTGGAAATCTCTGATCTGCCGTGTGATTTTTGCATTTTCTATCAGTGTTTGACCCCTCAGAATGGCCACAATGATAAGGCCGATTATAATTAAAACTATCGATAGTTCCACCAGGGTGAAACCGTTCTTTTTCCTAACTTTCATCATACCCCCCTGTTCAGGTTAAAAATATAAGTATTTTTGATAAAAATGTCAAGTTTTCTGAAAAATCTATTCCTTCCGTCCGGGGGACTTCTTTATTGACTGATTTTTCAAAAAACCTTTATAATAAATTTTTCATTAATGCAAGGAGGTTAAAATGTACCTATTTGAATTCGATTCCCTCGAATCCATCGATTCCATGATTCTTTTCCATACGCTTGCCAGAGAAGGTATTGAGGCGCTTATACTGGTATCGCCCGACAAGCCTTTTATAAGTGTAGGATACTTCCAGAATCCGCTTCTGGAAGTGGATATGGATTTTTGTAAGGAGAAAGGACTGCCGGTCTTCCGCAGAGAGGTGGGAGGTGGTGCCGTCTATTTAGATTATCATCAGATATTTTACCAGGTTGTGGTTCGACGGGATAATCCCAAGGCAATTCTTGATATCCAGAAAATGTATGAGGAATATTCACGGCCTCCCATTGAGACTTACGAAGAGCTCGGCATCAGGGTCAGTTTTAGGCCGGTCAATGACCTTATAACCTCCACAGGTAAGAAAATAGCAGGGGAGGGTAGTGCAGATATTGGACCATGTATTGTTTTTGTTGGAAGCATTATACTGGATTTCGACTATGAAACTATGGTTCGAGCCCTGAAAGTCCCGGAGGAGAAATTCAGGGATAAAATTTATAGAACCATGCAGGAAAATCTCACTACAGTGAAGAGAGAACTTGGAATATACCCTTCCAGAGAAGAGGTTAGAAAAATTCTGGTTGAAAAATTTGAGAAGATATTTGGAAAGTTTGAGAGGGGAGTCATTACAGATGAGCTGAGGGAAAAAATGAATAATCTGCGTAGGTATATGCTCTCACCTTCCTTTCTTTTCAAAAGAACCATGAGACTCCCCGACAAAGTTAAAATCAGGGAGGGTGTGGAGATTATATACGGGCTGCATAAAGCCCGGGGTGGCCTGATAAGAACCATGGAAGAGGTAAGAAATGAAATTATGGAAGCTGTATCCATTACCGGAGACTTTTCAATGTTCCCTAAAAAGGGAATTGTAGAGCTTGAGAACGAACTTCAAGGGAAAAAGAGAGACAAAGAAGAGGTGAAGGAACATATAATTAAAGTATATGAAAAAGAAAAGATTCAAACCCCCGGAGTTGAGGTGGATGATTATATTAAAGCTTTAAAGCTGGAGGAGGATAATGGGGGCTGATTCAGAAGAAAAAAGAGTGGGGGTTTTTATCTGTCATTGTGGGCTTAATATCGCCGCAGTTGTTGATGTGAAAAAAGTTGCAGAATGGGTTCGAAAACTCCCCCATGTGGTTTTTGTGAGGGAAAATATATACACATGTAGCGAGACAGGACAGGCACAGATTTATCAGGATATTAAAGAACACAAGCTTAATAGGGTCGTTGTGGCATCCTGTTCCCCCAGAATGCATGAGCCAACCTTCCAGAAGGTCCTTGAAAAGGCCGGCCTTAATCCATTTCTCTTTGAGATGGCCAATATAAGGGAGCAGTGTTCCTGGGTTCATGGGCATGATAAGGAAAGTGCTACCCTCAAAGCCTTCGATCTAATCAGGGCTTCGGTGAGTAAGGTTGTAAGAGATGAACCTGTAGAAAAGATCAGGCAGGAGGTAAAGAAGGAGGCACTTGTTATTGGTGGCGGCGTTGCAGGTATGAATGCTGCCCTTCTCCTTGCAAACGCGGGAATCAAAACCCACCTTGTGGAGAAGAATCCCTCCATAGGCGGACATATGGCAATGCTTGACAAGACATTTCCTACCCTTGACTGCAGCATCTGTATCCTGGGGCCCAAGATGGTGGAGGTGGGTAAACATCCTAATATCAACCTAATCACCTATGCAGAAGTTATTGATGTAGAGGGTGAGGTTGGTAATTTTCGGGTTAAGGTGCGGAAAAAACCACGATATGTGGATGTGGATAAGTGTGTTGCATGCGGAGATTGTGCAGAGAAATGTCCTGTGAAATTACCGGATGAATTCAATAGAGGGATGACCATAAGAAAGGCTATCTATATCCAGCTTCCCCAGGCAGTTCCTGCGGCGTATCTTATAGAGGAAGAACATTGCTTAAGACTTAAGACCTTAAAAAAGGGTGGAAAAGAGGTCTGTGGTTTATGTCTCAAAGCATGTGAGAGAGATGCCATAAATTTTGACGACAAAGAGGAGATAATAGAGCTGAATGTCGGGGCAGTTATCATTGCCACAGGTTTTGAGATATATGATCCTTCTCAGGAGCCAAAATATGGTTACAGGAGATTCCCTAATGTGGTAACCCAGCTCGATTTTGAAAGGATACTCAATGCCGATGGTCCCACAAAAGGGGAATTGAGAAGGCCCTCTGACAATAAGCCCATTAAAAGAATTGCCTTCATTCAGTGTGTTGGTTCAAGAAATGAAAGGGAAAAGGGTGCCGGAAGATATTGTTCCCGAGTCTGCTGTATGATAACGGCCAAGCAGGCCTTTATGATAAAAGAGCATGAGCCCGATGTGGAAGTATACGTTTATTACATTGATATGAGAACAGCTGGAAAGGGATTTGAAGAATTTTATCAGAGAGGGAGGAAGGAGGGGATAACATTTCTCAGGGGTAAACCTGGAAAAATTGAAGAGGATCCTGAAACCCATAATCTCATTCTTGTTGCCGAAGACATGGATACAGGAGTTCTTTTGAAAAATGAGGTTGACATGGTGGTACTCGCCACAGGTCTGAGGCCGCCACAGGGTCTTGTGGAACTGGCCCAGAAATTCCATCTCTCACGAAGTGAAGATGGGTTTTTAATGGAGGCTCACCCCAAGCTCCGCCCCGCCGAAACTCCCATTGATGGAGTTTATCTTGCAGGGTGTGTTCAGTTCCCCAAGGATATACCAGATTCAGTGGCTCAGGCAGGAAATGCTGCTGCCAATGCCCTTGGTTTATTAAGCAAGGATTATATCGAAATGACTCCTCTTCACCCCGTTATCGATCTTGAGAAGTGCATTGGTTGCGGTCTGTGTGAAATAAACTGTCCCTATAAGGCAATAAGGGTGGTAAAAACAGAAAAGGGCAAAAAGGCTGAAGTTATTGAAATTGCCTGTAAGGGCTGTGGTGTCTGCGGAGCATCCTGTCCAGAGGGTGCCATAGAAATGAAATATTATTCAGATAAAGGAATTGAAGCCATGATAGACGCACTCCTTGAAAAGAAGGAGGTTGAGGTTTAATGGCAAATAAAAGCTGGAAACCATCCATTATTGGTTTTATGTGTAACTGGTGTTCTTACGCCGGGGCCGATCTGGCCGGGACATCAAGAATCCAGTATTCCCCTGAAATAAGGATTATCAGAGTATTGTGTTCCGGGAGAGTGGATCCAAAATGGATCATTAAGGCTTTTCTCAAAGGAGCTGATGGTGTTATAGTTTTGGGATGTCATTTTGGAGACTGTCATTACATAACAGGCAACTATCAGGCGGAAAAGAAGATAAAAGCAACCCAGGAGATACTGGAGATGGCAGGCCTTGAAAAAGAAAGACTTTATCTTGATTGGGTTTCAGCAGCAGAGGGAATGAGATTTGCAAAACTTGTAGATCAGTTTACAGATAAAATACGAAAGCTTGGTCCACTTAAACTTGATGATGAAAAGAGAAAGAAATTAACCGCTGCATTACTCACCGTTTCAAATGACAAGGTGAGGTGGGTAGTGGGTAGAGAATTCAGTATCATAAAGGATGGTAACGCCTTTGGGGAGAAGCTCGTACCCTATGAATTCCATGAGCAGATTAAATCCATTATCAAGGATAATCTTAAAAAGAGTCTTATTATGGCTGTGCTGAAAAGTGGGCCAAAAACAGTAAGAGAAATTGCCTCTGACCTTCGGGAGCCTGAATCCGAGATATTGAAACAGCTCGTGGATCTTATGAGACTGGATAAGGTGGAGATGGGAGGGGTGAAAGACAGGAATCCGTTATTCGCTTTGAAAGGAGAGTGAAGATGGAGAAAAGTGGTTCTGTTCTTGTACTTGGTGGGGGTATTGGGGGCATCCAGGCATCCCTGGATCTTGCAGAGAGTGGTTTCAAGGTATATCTTGTGGAAAAGAAGTCCGG
>QNDO01000147.1 GCA_003644895.1 Candidatus Hydrothermota bacterium
AAATCCGAGAAGTATTCTCTTTCAGACGATCCACGCATTTTTAAAGAGCTTGAATCATTGCTTGGATCGGATGCCATAAGAGTCTTAATCTGACCCCCCAGTCTCTTTCGAGGTTCCCTTTCTCTTGCAAAGGACTTGACAAATTACCCAAAAAGCTTTAAATATTACTTATAACAATGAAAGTTGTCAAAAAGGTTGATGTTCAATGAAAAGAAGGGGGTCAATAAAAAAAAGGAGGGTAAAAAATGAACAAGCAAGAACTAATAGCAAAAGTCGCTGAGAAAGCTGGCATGACCAAAAAGGATGCCACACTGGCAGTCAATGCATTCATAGATGCAGTGAAAGAATCCCTGGCCAAAAAGGAAGCCGTCAGACTCATTGGCTTCGGAACCTTCGATGTTAAGAAGAGAGCAGCCAGGAAGGGAAGAAATCCTCGTACAAAAGAGGTAATTAACATTCCTGAGAGATATGCGCCTGTATTCAGAGCCGCATCAAATCTCAGAGACTTGGTCAATAGGTAAGGATAAATCAAACTAAAATAAAAGAGGGAGAGGAGGTCCCCTTCACTCCTCTCCCTCTTTTATTTTTTATTTCCTATATCAGCTGAATTGACGGTAAATTAGCCAGAGCAGAGCCTTTTCTGTGTGCAATCTGTTTTCAGCTTCATCCAGCACTATAGATCTGTGACCATCGAGGACATCATCGGTTATTTCTTCTCCTCTATGAGCAGGTAGGCAATGCATTACCAGTGCGTGCTCAGGTGCCTTGGAGAGCAGCTCCCTGTTCACCTGATACTGGGAAAAGATTTTCCTTCTTTTCTCGGCTTCCACTTCCTGCCCCATGGACGTCCAGACATCGGTATAAATAAAATCAGCATCCTTGACGGCATCTACAGGATCTCTAACCACAACAATATCCCCCCTTGATTTAGAGGCTAACTCTCTGGCTTTCGCCATAAGGTTTTTATCAGGTTCATATCCCTCTGGGCATGCAATGGTAAACTTGCCGCCAAGGAGAGCTGTCATGAGCATTAGGGAATTTGCCACATTGTTGCCGTCGCCTATAAAAGCCAGATTAACTTTTGTTTTTCCTGATTTTTCAAGAATGACCATGTAATCTGCCAGTGTCTGACAGGGATGCTCTATATCCGACAGAGCATTAATCACCGGTATCTTAACATTTTCTGCCATCTCCAGTAGCGTAGAATGTGCGAAGACTCGAGCTACTATTCCATCTACCCATCTTTCGAGATTTCTGGCTACATCTTTTACAGATTCTCTCACTCCGAGCTTGATATCTCCTGGTGCCAGGTAAACAGGATGTCCACCCAGATCGTATATGGCCTTCTCAAAGGTTACCCTTGTCCTTAAAGAGGGTTTTTCAAAAATGAGGGCAATTACCTTCCCCTCCAGTGGTTTGGAAGAAATTTTTCCCTTTTTAAATTTTACTGCAATATCGAGAAGTTCCAGAGCTTCATCTTGGGAGAGATCCAGGATGGAGAGAAAATCTTTTTTCATTGCTTATTCTCCTTTTGCAGCTCCTGGATTTTCTTGAGAGTTTCGTTTAATTCTTTCTTTTTGCCCATTTTATTATAAATTAATGCTTTAAAATTATAAGCATCTACATTTTTGGGCTCCAGCTTGATCACTTCGTCAAAGCTCTTAATAGCATCTTCGTATTTCTTCAGCTGGAAGTATGTGGTACCAAGAAGGAACCATGTTTGTGAATCTTCGGGATTAAGTTCCAGGTATTTTTTGAAAACCTTTTCAGCCTTTTCATAATCATTATTTCTATATGCTGAAAGTCCGAGATTCAGCCATGCATCGAGGTTTGTGCTGTCCAGCGAGATGACTTTTTCGAAGTATTTTTCAGCGTCTTTAAAGTTCTTTTCATCGAAGGACATCACGCCCAGGTCAAAATATGCCTTGGTAAAAGTAGAATCCAATTCAACTGTTTTAAGTAATTCGTTTTTAGCTGCATCATTCTTCCCTTCAGCTTGAAGAAATTTTGCCATGTAAAAATGTGCTTGAGCGTCTTTAGGATTTAATTCAGATGCCTTTTTTGCATATTCGTAAGCTTTTTGATGGTCTCCTTGTTTATTATAAATGATTGCAATGGCAAGATAGGGCCTTTCATCTTCAGGGTTCAATTTTGTTGCATATTCAAAATATTTCAAAGCCTTTTCGTCATCCCCCTGTTGAAACATTTGTTTACCTGCAGTTAGAAGAGTATTAAGCTCATTCTCCTGCATTTCTTTTCTCACCTTTCCAGTGTCTGAATCTAGATCATAGGCTTTGACAAATTCATCAGCTGCATCTGTATATTTCCTGAGACCTATATAGGCCCTTCCCAGCCAGAGATGTGCTTCTGGATTGTTTGGGTTCTCTTCAACCCAGAGTTTAAATTCTCTAACTGCCTTATCAAATTGGCCCTGCTGCATATATATCAGACCAGAGGATTTATGAGGTGTGGTTGCACATGCAGCTATGAGAAGGATTATGCTCAGTGCCGCAATTTTTTTCATTTTGTTTACCTCCTTGATTTGGAATTGTTGTTAAGATTGTAAAATTATACAGTATTTTTTAAAGGTATTACAATTGTTTAGATGAGTTTCGTTGACTGTTTTGGCGCAACACCATAAAATAAAATCAAAATACGACAGGAGAGAGGTGATAGAATGCTTGATGATTTCTGGAAAGACCTGGAAGAAGGTTGGGCATGGGGTGGTCTTTCAATCAGAAGGTCCAGGGGAACTTATTATCCCCCTGTAAATATTTATGAAGCCGATGATAAATATATTGTACTTATAGAACTACCCGGTATTAATCCAGATCTGATCAAGCTTGAATATGAAAGTGGACATCTCAAAATCCGTGGTAAAAGAATTGATCCTGTATGTGACGAAAATACCAAATATCATGCTCTAGAGATCCATTTTGGAGAGTTTGAAAGGATTATTAAATTTGGTGGGGACATAGAACCTGATGGAATAAGAACTGTTTATTCCAACGGTTTTTTAAGAGTGGAATTACCCAAAAAGAAAAAGAAAGTGATTACTCTTGAAATAGAGGAGGAGTGATGTAATGGAAAAACCAGTGGAAGTTCCGAAGACAGCACCCATTTTACCAGTAAAGGGCGGTGTGCTTTTCCCAAATCTGGTTATGCCGTTAATCCTTACAGATGAGGAATCTCAAAAGCTTGTGGATGATGTATTGAAAAAAGACAGACTCTGTGTCGCTGTAACGCAGAAAGACCAGGAGAAGGAAAAAGCAGGACCGCAGGATCTGTACAGTGTAGGAACTCTCTCTACTGTGATGAAGATGTTGCGCATCCCTGATGGAACCATGAGGGTTCTCGTTCAGGGAATTACCAGAGTAAGAATAAAAGAATTCATTCAAAGAGAGCCATATTTAATTGCCGAGATAGAGGAGATTGAAGAATTTGCAGAAGAAGATGTGGAAATAGATGCACTAAAACATAATGTACTCTCCAACTTTAAAGAGGTGGTCAGTAATTCACCCTTTTTGCCGGATGAACTTGCAGTCGTAGCTTTGTCCATCAAAGAGGCGGGTAAGCTTGCTGATTTTGTAGCCTCTTATATGAACTTTCCTGTTGAGGTTAAGCAAAAGATACTTGAGACTGTTGGTGTCAAAGAAAGGCTCAAACTTGTACTGGACCATCTTGTAAAAGAACTACAGGTTATCAGAGTTTCTCAGGAGATTCAGGAAAAGGTTAAAAGTGAAATGGATAAAGGCCAGAGAGAGTATATCCTAAGAGAACAACTTAAGGCTATCCAGAAGGAGCTCGGCATTCTTGATGAAAAGGAAAAAGAAGCAAAGGAGCTGAGGGAGAAGATAGAGACAAAAAATCTACCTAAATATGTAAAGGAAGTGGCACTGAAAGAAGTTGAAAAACTTGCGAGGGTTATGACAGGTTCCCCGGAATATACAGTTATAAGAAATTATTTAGATTGGATTCTTGCTATTCCCTGGAATGAAGAGACAGAGGACAATCTGGACATCAAGAGGGCTAAGAAGATACTTGACGAAGACCACTATAATCTTGAGAAGGTTAAAGAAAGAATACTGGAATTTTTAGCTGTGAGGAAATTGAAAAAGGATACCAAGGGTCCGATTCTGTGTTTTGTTGGACCACCTGGTGTCGGAAAGACTTCACTGGGCAAATCTATTGCCAAATCTCTTGGAAGGAAATTTGTTAGGATGTCGCTGGGAGGTATTAGAGACGAAGCAGAAATAAGAGGACACAGAAGAACATATGTTGGAGCACTTCCAGGAAGAATAATACAGGGGATAAAACAGGCTGGTTCAAAGAATCCTGTTTTTATGCTGGATGAGATAGACAAGGTAGGGATGGATTTCAGGGGAGACCCTGCTGCTGCACTTCTTGAAGTTCTTGACCCCGAACAAAATCATGCCTTTGTGGATCATTATCTTGATCTTCCTTTTGACCTTTCCCGTGTGCTTTTCATTGCCACTGCAAATGTTACCCAGACTATTCCTCCGGCTCTTCTTGACAGGATGGAAGTTATAGAATTGCC
>QNDO01000148.1 GCA_003644895.1 Candidatus Hydrothermota bacterium
ACACGTACTTGAACTTGCTGCTCAAAAGGGAATACATTATGTGTCCCCCATCCAGTTGTCCCACAGGCAATAAATTGAGTGCCGTAACAAAGAGTCCAAGCCAGCCAGCGAAGGCCATAGGATGGAGTAAAACTGTATATCCCTCAGGGAGTGGGCCTTTTGCGATTCTGAGCAGAGTGGAGAATATAATGGAATTACCCAGCGCTAGTCTTTCTGGCCCTGGTACTGCCTCCACCACCTGAGAGAGCTTGAGGCCAATCAGGGTAAGGGGAATGGCTACAATAAATCCACTAATGGGACCAGCAATTCCTATTTCCATTAGTGTTCTTCTATTGGTAATAGGAGCTTTAATTTTGATGAATGCCCCCATTGTACCGATTAATGGATGGGGAAAGGGGATAAAATAGGGTAGTGTCGCAAATATACCGTTTTTCTTTGAAGCAAGAAAGTGACCCATCTCATGTATGCCAAGAATTAAAAGTAAAGTAAGGGAGAATGGTATGCCGTAGATAAGTTTGGTGGGATCACGAAGTGGATTAAATCCTCTTTGAATGGTGCCCACAAAAAGTGTTGAAAGGACAGTTAAAAGAAAAAGTGTAAGATGGAGGGGATAGTTATGTTTTGGCTTTTCGATATGCATAAATTCCAGTTCAAATTGTTCCTCCAGTTCTTTGACTCTGTAATATATCCCTGAACCTCTCAAGGTTTTATCAAGTTTTAGAAATGCTTCTTCGGGGTTATCATAAAAAATACAGCGAATATGATTTCCCTCAATACCAGTTATACTTGCATACTTTGAAAGTTCGTTAATTACCTCTTCCATCATAAGTACATTCGCCTCCAATAAACACCATTTTTACTTCCTTTAAATTCTCGTCAATGACCACCAGGTCTGAGAGATAATTTTCTTCAATTCTTCCTTTAACTGTATTTTCGAAGGACAGAAAGGCAGCTTTTTCAGTATACAGGCTTATGGCCGTTTCTGTATCAATTCTCTCTTTTTCCACAGGGTGATTGATTGCTGAATTTATTCCGAACAGGGGATCAGGGGGCATCGCATCTGAACCAAAAGCAAAGATCACATCACTTTGAAGAAGAGTCTTAATGGGATTATTAAGTTCCCATCTTTTACCCAATTTTTTCTCATACATTCCTCCGGTACCCCCCCATTTCCCTGTGAAATTGGGCTGGAGAGAGATCTGAACCTGAAGTCTCTGTGCCCTTTCTATGCTACTTTTTGTAGGAAATTCAAAGTGCTCTATTCTGTGTAAATCAGGGTTTCTAGACTTTTCATAAACCTTCAACACCGTCTCGATTGCAGCATCCCCAATAGCGTGAACCAGGAGTCTCAATCCCGAATTTTCGGCTTTGTGCATAATCTCAGTTAGTTTGTCTTCATCGAATAACAAGATACCTCTGCTTCCCTTTTCCCCATATTTGAAACTGAAATAGGCTGTTTCCGCACCTACTGAACCGTCAGCGAATAGTTTAATGCCTCCTATCCTCAGTCTATTATTGCCGAAGTCGGATATTAACCCAGATTTTATAACATCTTCCAGATATCTCTCGTAAAATGAAAAATAGACTCTGATTTTTAATTTCCCTTCACTTTCGAGCTCCTCATAGGCCTTGAAATATGCAGGTGAACCAAATTCATGTATGCTTGTAATGCCATTTTTGAGGAATTCATACTGTGCTTTGAGTATAGCCTGCTTCAGCCTTTCTGTAGTGGGTGGAAACAGTGTATAGAGTTTTAGAGGAATATCTTCATAGAAAAATCCCCTTTGAGAGTCTATCTTGTCTTTCCGAATTTCTTTGAGAGAAAGACATTTTTCCAAAAATGCAGAATTACCGATGCCGAAATGACCACAGATTCTCCTCAAGAATACAGGTTTAGAACTGATTTTATCCAGCTCTTCACGTGTTGGGAGTTCGCTTTTTTTCCAGGTTGATTCGTCGAAATCTGAATATATGTAGATTTCTTCTTTTCTGTTTTTCACATCTTCGGCAATGAAAACTAGTAGGTCCTCTTTAGAATTCACGTGGTCCACCTTGGATTCCATAAGAGAAAGTCCATGCCCCACCATATGAGTATGGGTATCAATAAATCCAGGTATAACTCTGTAATTTTGAAGGTCTATCTCATCCACTAGGGGATTTAAATATTTAAATTCAGATTCACGGGGGAGATACTCGATGATTTCTCCATTTATCAGTATACCTAGATGCTTTTTAAAACTACCCCGGTGAAAGATTTTAGCGTTTTTTAGTAGTTTGAGACTCATAATTGAATAAATAGGCCATGGGATCCACAGGTTTCCCAGAGGAGTGTATTTCGTAATGCAGATGTGGTCCAGTGCTTTTACCCGTATTTCCTAAATGCCCTATTATTTCACCTTTTCTAACAGATTGTCCACTTTTTACTGTGATATCATTAAGATGTGCATAGAGTGTCTCATATGTTTTACCATGGGCAATGACAACTACTTTACCAAAATAGGGATCATTCTTTACTTCCTTTACCACTCCATCAGCAGTTACATGAATGGGAGTTCCAACTGCTGCAACTATATCCACTGCAGGATGGGTAAGGGAAAAGCCGCGGGTTATGACTCCTCTCACCGGGAATCCTTGTGGAATTAACCTCTCTTCTCTGATGATTTCTTTTATCACGGGTTTCATTGCCCGGGAAAAGGATTCAAACTGTAAATTTTCTTCTTTAAGAGGTTCTATCTCTCGGCCTGCGCCCTCATAAACAAAGCTTCTGATCTCTGGAGATTTATCTACTCCCAGCATTGAATAGATTTTAGCTCTGAGTTCCTCGGCACGTGCCAGCTTTTCTTCAAGCTCTTTTATTTTTTTGTTTTCTTCTTTCAACTTACGATTTTCGCTTTCAAGAGCTTTGACTCTCGCTGCCTGATAGTACACCCTTCCGTAGAAGCCGATGCCGGCGATTACTGATAAAACAAAAATCAACCCCAAGATCCTAATGATTTTCCACTTTTTTCTGGATATCCTGATTTGCTTACTCAGGTCACCAGAGTTTGAAGTTATTATAATAATGTATTCCTTCTCCATGAGACATAATAATAATTTTATTAAGAGGCTCAGTCAACCTTGACCGCTTTTTGTTACTGGATTATAATAAAAGCCGCTCATTAGGAGAGGTGCCCGAGCCTGGCCGAAGGGGCACGACTGGAAATCGTGCGTCCCCTCTAAAAGGGGGACCGTGGGTTCGAATCCCACCCTCTCCGCCATTTTGTTATTTCAGTTTGAAAAAATAAATCTTATGCTTTAATATAAAACACCAAATGTGGAGGAGAAGATGAAGACTTTTTTGCCTTCTGAAAAGGATATAAAGAGAAATTGGTGGCTGGTTGATGCCGAGGGGCTGGAACTGGGGAGACTTGCGTCCAGAATTGCCCTTTTACTCCAAGGTAAAAGAAAGAGAATATACACCCCTCATATAGACACAGGTGATTTCGTTGTGGTTGTGAACGCTGAAAAGGTCAAGTTGACTGGTAGAAAGCTGGACACAAAGATTTACTATCACCATTCAGGCTACCCAGGCGGTTTGAAGGCCCGTACAGCACGTCAAATCCTGGAAAGTCATCCAGAGAGGTTAATACAGCTTGCCGTGAAGAGGATGCTTCCCAAAAATAAATTGGGAAGGAAGATGTTCAAGAGATTGAAGGTATACAGGGGACCGGAACATCCCCACGAGGCTCAGAAACCACAAGAGTTAGATATTATGAAAATCAATTAAGGAGGAGAACTGTGGAGGAAAAGAAGATCGTATTTGCATGGGGTTCCAGAAAAAGAGCCAGAGCAAGGTTGAGATTGAAAGAAAATGGAAAGGGAAGAATCTATGTTAACGGGTTGAGACCCCTTGAGTATTTCGGAAGAGAAGACCTTGTCCTGCACGCCCTTGAACCCCTGAAGGTAACTGCAAGAGAAGGGCAGTTTGATGTAGTAGCTAAGGTAGAAGGTGGAGGAAAATCGGGGCAGGCTGGTGCCTTGAGACTTGCCCTTGCTAGGGCTTTGTATTCATACGATGAAAGTCTCGGTGATATACTGAAGAAGTACAAGATGTTATCAAGGGATCCAAGAGAAAAGGAGAGAATGAAGTATGGAAAGAGCAAGAGAAGAAAAGCTCCACAATACTCAAAACGTTAATGTTGAATTACCTGTGACGGTTAAGGACCTTCTGGAAGCGGGTGTTCATTTTGGCCATAAACGCAGACGCTGGAATCCCAAGATGAAGCCTTTTATCTTTACTGAAAGAAACAAAATTCATATTATCGATTTGAGGAAAACCATTGAACTTCTGCAGATTGCTTATGCAAAGGTTCGTGATGTGAGCTCTAAGGGTGGTAAGATTCTTTTTGTGTGTACTAAAAAGCAGGGCAAGGATGGAGTGAAACAGGAAGCGGAAAGAGCCGGTGTATTTTACATGGTGGAGAGGTGGCCAGGAGGTACACTTACCAATTTCGATAACATAAGGCCTCGGGCTGAATACATGAAAGAACTTGAAAGAATGAAAGAGGATGGGAC
>QNDO01000149.1 GCA_003644895.1 Candidatus Hydrothermota bacterium
AAACTTTTACATGAAATTTATCAATTAAAATCTGAATTCTCTTTGACTCCAGAACAGGAGGAGAAACTGAGAAGACTTAATATTGCAAAAGAAACTTTATGGTTAAAAATTAAAGGAGGCAAATATGAACAGAGTAGAAGCCATTGAACTGGTCAAAAAATATGTTAAAAAGAAAAATCTTGTAAAACATATGATAGCTACAGGAGCCTGTATGAAGATCCTTGCTGAAAAGCTTGATCAAGACCCCAATAGATGGGAATTGGCGGGAATTCTGCACGATATTGATTATGAAGAAACCTGGGAAAAGCCTGAACTGCATGGAATTAAAAGTGTGGAAATGCTTAAGGAAATGGGCTTCAATGATGAAGAGATTTTGAATGCGATACTTGCTCACTGTGAAAAGAAGGAGAGAGAAACATTAATGGAAAAGGCAATATATGCAGTTGATCCCACTACAGGCTTTATTGTTGCCTGTGCCTTAATGCACCCTTCGAAATCTCTAGATGGACTTGATCTTGATTTTATGAAAAGAAGATTCAAGGAAAAAAGGTTTGCCGCAGGTGCTTCTAGAGAGCAGATGAAGAGTTGTGAAACACTGGGACTTAGTCTCGATGAATTTTTGACTCTTTGTCTAGAAGGTATGAAAAGCGTTAAGAAAGAGCTGGGGCTTTAATGCTATTTATTCTACTATTGGTATTATCTTTTCCCTTATCCTATAAGCAAGCTATCAGTTATCTTGCTCAGGGGGAGTTTAAGAAGGCTGACAGTTTGTTTAAGGTAGCAATTTTTGAGGCAGAAGAGTCTGAAAAAAATGATATTTTCCTTCATCTAGAATTACTCATCGTATATGGGAAAAATCCAGATATTATTAAAAATTATGGTAAAATTGAAAGTGCTTTCCTGGATAAGGACTACCAGAGGACGCTTAAAGAATGGGAAAATACTCCACAGGATTTTAGAAAAACTCCTCCGGGATTATACTTGAATGCCATCTTAATGGAAATAACAGGGGATTACTTAAATTCGGCCAAAGTCTTTGAGGAAATTGGAAAACAAAGTGACCCTGTTTTCACGCCAATCTCTCTATTGAAAGCAGCATTGATTCACAAAAAAAATTTAAAAAATAAAGATAAAGGGGAGCAGTTACTTATTGAGTTGATTACTAAATATCCTCAATCCCCTTATGCTGATATCGCAAGGGGATATTTGGAAGAAGATAAAAGTATTAAAAGTAATTAAAATAAGGTCAAATAACTGCTCCAAATTCTGGCATTCAAATATGAGAAAGTTCACAAAATTAAAATATAGCTAAATATTGCTATATTCCTTTATTTCCCTTAAAATTTTTACGTGAGCTTTTTACGACCTGGAATAAAAGATATTATTGATATAATACTGATATTTCTCATTACTTATGAAATTTTAAAGCTTTTTAAAGGAACCCGAGCTGTATTTATTTTACTTGGTATAGTTACAATTATTCTATTTTCACTTCTCTCTGTTTTTATGAATCTTCGAGGTCTTAACTGGCTAATTTCTGCCTTCGCCAAGGTCGGATTCCTGGCTTTAATAATTATATTCCAGCCTGAAATAAGAAGGGGGCTTGCTTTACTTGGTAAAAATCCAATTATTAAATTTGTGAGGAGACTAGAAAGAAGCAATATTCAAGAATTGCTACGGTCTGTCTCTGCACTCAGGCAGAGAGGGCTGGGGGCAATCATAGTCCTGGAAGGTTCTATGAAACTTGATGAGTACATCGAAGAGTCAGGTGTGAAATTAAAGGCCGAGTTACAGGCTCCATTACTTGTGTCTATTTTTGTCCCCCAATCTCCTTTGCATGACGGTGCTGTTATTGTTAGAGGGGGATATATAATAGCCGCAAGGGTCATTCTTCCACTTTCCCAGATTGGCCAGATTGAAAGTAGTCTCGGCACCAGACATCGTGCTGCTCTGGGAATTTCAGAGCAAACAGACGCTATCGCTATAGTAATTTCGGAAGAAAGAAGATCTGTGAGATTAGCCCATAAAGGAACATTAACCGGACCGTTAACACTGGAAGAGCTTTCCGATATATTAGGAGAACTTATTGCAGAAGGAGAAGAAGGTGAGGGTATCATTACGTAAGATTTTTCTGGAAAATGCTGCTATAAAACTAATCGCTCTCTTGATTTCGGTCATTGTATGGTTTAACGCCGTAACCGAAGATACCTATGTAATAACAAAAGAAGTTCCGGTTGAATACATCAATTTTAATAAAGATTCTCTCTTTCTTCTTGTATCCCCACCTCAGAAGGTAGAAATTATACTTCGAGGCAAGGGAAAGTCTCTTTTAAAATTAAATTTTAAAAAAATAAGAATTTTTAAAGACCTTGGGAATTTACGGGTTGGAATTGACACTATTTACTTCCGTCCAGAAGATATCATTTTATCTCCCGAAAAAGTAGAAATTATAGCTGTCCGCCCTCACCAATACCGGGTGTTGGTTGACAAGATTCGATGGAGGAGGGCAGTAGTTAAAGCTGGAAAAATAATAAATAACCTTGACGATTTAATCATCAAAAGAGTTAGAGTTACTACAAGATATGTTAAGGTGTTCGGTCCTACATCCATAATAAGGAAGATTGGAACAGTGTATACTCAGGATATTGTTATAAACGAATTTCCTCCAGAATCACTTAAAGTTGCCCTTGGTGTACCCGATACAATTGTGAGATTGGAACCCGAGAGTATTATTGTGGTCATCAATGGAGAAAAATTACAAAGGGATACTTTGACTGTTTACCACTTTAATATCGCCAAGCCTCCCGGGAGAAAAGTGGATATACTCACAGACTCTTTAGTAATCACATTTTTGCATTTGAAAGATATAAAATTGACACCTAACGATGTGAGGGTATACATCGAAGCTGATACTTTAGCCCCAGGTTTATACGGAGTAAAACCAATAATCAAGACCAAATCAGGGGTTAAAATTGTTTCAATTGAGCCCCACGAGATCCAGATCAGGATTTTGCCTTAGAGCTCTTACCTCTACAATCCTTACAGAATCCGTAAATGCTCAACACGATAGAATCCACATTGAATTCAAGCTTATTAGCTATTGCCCTCAATCTTCTCTCATGTTCGTCATCGAGTTTAAATTCCTCGATTTTACCACATCCAAGGCATATTAAGTGATAATGGTGTTTGTGACCAATGATATGTTCAAAGAGTTTCTTCCCTTTACCAAAATCGTATTCCCTCACCACTCCCAAATCTACCAGAATATTTAGCGTCCTATAAACTGTGGCTCTGGAAACCTTATATCTTTTTTTTAGCATATAGAACAATTCTTCAGCAGTGAAGTGGGAGTGCAAGGATAGTATCTTCTTTAAAATCTTTTCCCGGGCACTGGTGTATTTATACCCCTTTCCCTTCAATAATTTTTTTACTTCTTCTAGCTCTTTTTTATCAATCAAATCATTCCTCCATCTATAATAAAAACCTGGCCATTAACAAATTTTGCATCTGAAGAAATTAAAAATTTAACAAATTTTGCTACATCGTCAGGTGTACCAAACTGTCTGAGAGCAATTTTTTTCAGATAATCCTGTTTTATTTCATCAGGAATCTTTTCAGTCATAGAAGTTTGTATAAATCCAGGTGCGATGGCGAGGACTCTTATTCCTCTCGAACCTACTTCTTTCGCTAATGACTTGGTAAAAGCTATTACCCCTGCCTTACTGGCAGCATAATTAGTTTGCCCTGGATTTCCAGTAATTCCCACAACGGAAGCTACATTCAGTATCACCCCCTTTCTTTGCTTCATCATTACAGGTAATACAGCGTGTGAGAAATTTATGGTACCTAAAAGATTTACCTTTATCACATATTCCCAATCCTCCTGTTTCATGCGGATAAACAACTTATCCTTTGTTACGCCGGCGTTGTTTATAAGAACAGATACAGTTTGATATTTATTGATAATTTCAACAACTGTATTTTTGACCTCTTGGTAATTAGAGACATCGCATATAAAATAATCACAGAGAAGCCCCTCTTTTTCTAATAAATTCTTATTCTCCACTAATTTTTCCCTATTTCTTGAAATCATAAGGACGTGGTATCCGCTTCTGGCCAGTTCAAATGTAATTGCCTTTCCAATACCTCTGCTTGCACCTGTTATTATTGCTATTTCATGCAGCATTTCTAAACTCCTTTTTAGAATAAATGTGAGCCATTCTTAAAGGTTCTGGAAGTCTGTATTTTGTTGTATACTTCATCACAATTTCAATAGATGAAAGTAAATCTATTAGATGACCCGGGGACACATAAACAGGTTTTACTGAGGCTCTTGTTCTTAGCACTGCACCAATGACTTCCCCACTTTCGGAATATATATATCTGAAAGAGCCTTTAGTAGGTTCAGGTAACTCGAAGGACCCTACAAGGGGATTTTTTGCAACTCCAATGGTGGGCTTTTTAGTCAAGAGTCCCATGTGAGAAGCAAGGCCTATACCGCGAGGATGAGCAATTCCCTGACCATCAACTAGGAGTACTGTGGG
>QNDO01000150.1 GCA_003644895.1 Candidatus Hydrothermota bacterium
TAAAGTCAAGCTCAGAAAAAGGCGGGATGGGAAAGTAGAGATTCTTGTAGCTAATGTTGACATGGGGCAGGGTCCCCTTACTACCTTAAGAAAAATTGTGTCTCATACCTTGCATATTCCTTTGGATGATGTAATTTACGAAAATCCTGATACGGATAGGGTACCAGATTCAGGCCCGACTGTGGCCTCTCGGACTGTGATGATAGTTGGAGGACTTTTAGAAAGAGCTGCCCGTGAATTAAGGGAAAGATGGAACGAAGCTCCTGAGTTAGAAGTAAGTCGTGTATATAAACATCCCGAATACATAAGGTGGGACCAGGAGAGGATGGAAGGTGATGCTTATCCTGAATACTCTTGGGGCGCAAATGTTGTAGAGGTGGAAGTAGATCCAATAACCTATGAAGTTGAAGTTAAAGGTATCTGGGCGGTGTATGATATTGGTGTTGCAATAGATGAGAGAATAATCAAAGGCCAGATAGAAGGTGGTATTGTCCAGGGTCTGGCCTATGCTCTCATGGAAAAGATGGAGATGAAGAATGGAAAGATCCTTCACAATACCCTTACTGACTATATTATTCCTACATCCAAGGATTTTCCGAAAATAGAGAGTCGTCTTGTTGAAAATCCCTATAAATATGGACCCTTTGGTGCAAAATGTGCTGGGGAATTACCGTTTGTGGGAGCAGCTCCTGCTGTGTGTGCAGCAATTCAGCATGCCCTTGGAATTCCGGTAAAGAAAATTCCCGTCACACCTGAGGATATAATGGATTTGGAGGAGAGGGGGAGTGAAGATTAGATTTGTTTTAAACCATAAGAAAGTAGAGATAGATGTGGACCCTCTGAAAAGGCTTCTGGATGTAGTGAGAGAAGACTTTGACCTTAAGGGAGTCAAGGAACGTTGTGGGGAGGGTGAATGCGGGGCCTGCGCGGTATTAGTTAATGGGAAACTTATGAACTCGTGCCTTATACCTGTGGCTCAGGTTGATGGAAAGGAGGTGCTCACCATAGAAGGATACAAAAATACGAAGAAATATAAAATCATAGAAGAAGCCTTTCTCGAAGCAGGTGCTGTACAATGCGGATTCTGTACTCCAGGAATGGTGATGGCCATAGAAGCTTTACTTTCCCAGAATCCGTCACCAGAAGAAAGCGACGTGCGAGAAGCACTTTCAGGAAATCTATGCAGGTGTACCGGTTATAATATGATTGTGGATGCAGTTTTATTAGCAGCTCTCAAAGGAAAGGGATTATGGTGAAAGTATTTATGCCTCAAAGTCTTAAAGAAGCTCTTAGGATCAGGAAAGAGGAAAAAGCCATTCCGTTTGCCGGTGGTACAGATCTCATGGTTAAGAGAGGAAGGTTGCGGGGTCTTGCACCTTATTTTGAGAAGCCCGTATTATTCCTCCATAAAGTAAAAGAGTTAACGGGTGTAAAATTTGAAGAAGGAAGAGTAAGAATAGGAGCTTTAAGTACCCTGAGCGAGATTCTGGAAAATAGAGATATTCCCCTGATCTTAAAATACGCAATAGCTGAGATAGCCTCCCCTGCCATAAGAAATCTTGCCACCATCGGAGGAAATATTTGTAATGCATCTCCCGCGGGGGATACATTGCCTCCGCTTTATGTAATGAACGCCCGGGTAGTCCTCTCGAGCTTTACCTCCGAGAGAGAGATGAAGATTATGGATTTCATAAAAGGTCCAGGGTCCACAGATTTAAAAGAAGAAGAACTTCTAAAAGAGATTATTATTCCAGTTGAGTTTTTCAATATTGTCTTTTATAGAAAGGTGGGAACAAGAAAGGCTAATTCCTTATCTAAGGTATCCTTCGCAGGGGTGGCAAGACTTGATGACGGGATTATAAAGGATATAAGAATTTCTTTCGGAGCAGTTGCTCCGACTCCTCTGAGGGCACCGGAAATCGAGGAAGAAATCATAGGAAAAAATAAGGTAAAAATAATAGCTAAAATTCCTGACATCTTGGAAAAATACGCTAGAATAATAAGGCCCATTGACGATCAAAGATCCACTGCCCGTTATAGAAAAACAATATCCCTGAAAATTCTTGAATATTTTTTAAAGGAGGAGATAAAATGAAAAGCAATAAAAAAGATATGGTGATTATTTCCATTTTTCTGGGAAGCTTATGGGGTATACTTGAAGCTACTCTTGGTTACTTTTTCCATGTAGTCTCTCAGTTTACAATACCTGGTATTGCAGGCTTTTTTATGTTCCCCTTAGCTTTTTATATAATGCGGATTGCCTTCAGAGAGACCTCAAGATTGGAAAGTATTCTTTATACCGCTTCAGTTGCTGCTCTTGTTAAACTTACTGACCTTTTTATACCCCTGCTCCCTCCTCAGGATACGATCAACCCCGCTATTTCCATTATGCTGGAGGCAGTGGCAGTTTTAATTTTCTGGAGAATTTATAATCCAATTTCAAAGAGATTTCCTCTATTTGAAGGTAGTGTACTAAGTATTTCATGGAGGGCGTTTTTTATAATATATTTAATTCTGATACCATTCTCCTTTGGGATAGTGGAAAGGGGCTTAATGTCCATTATGAGGTTTCTCTTTCTGGATGGAGTTATAAATGGATTCTTGGTAGCATTGATTTTACATTTTGAAAAAGAAAAAGTGGGAAGGATACTGATTAGGATCCCTGCCACAAAACCTGTTATTAGTTTATTATTATTTCTTTTGGCAGTTACTCTGGAGGTGGTGATCTAAGATGTCTTTATTAGCAGACTTAATAGACAACATAACAGAGTATCCTGTCAAAGAAGTCGTTATAGGTGTTTTTAATACACTGGTATGGACTCGGAATTGTGGTTTATCAGCCACATTGAAAAGCGATGTTTTCCCACACGAGCGGGTTAAAAACTCTGGTGCTCTTACGAGTATGAATGTGAGAGAGGTTGCAGGATACGTTTTTTCAGAGAATCCCCTGGAAGTTTCTGTAGGTATGGCTGCAATAAACAGCGCACTTCCCGTGGAGAGGGAAAAATTTAAATCTATCAATGCAAAAGAGCTTATTTTAAAGAAAGGCAAAATGAAAGTAGTGGGTGTGATAGGACATTTTCCGTTTCTTGATGAAATCAAGAAAGAATTCAGGGAATTATATATTTTTGAAAAGATGCCTCGTGCTGGAGATCTCAGGGAGGAGGACATCCCTGAATACCTACCTGCCTGTGATGTTGTGGCAATAACCGGCACCGCCATTGCAAATAAAAGTTTTGAGGAGATTGTAAAATGGACCCGTCGAAGAAGTTACGTAATTGTTTTGGGGCCCACTACACCATTATCTTCAATTCTATTTGACTATGGCGTGGATGCCATCTGTGGAACATTGGTTCTTGATATTCCTCTCGTGCTTAATCAGGTTAAAGAAGGAACACCTTTTAAAGATATGAAGGGGATTCAATACGTTGCGCTGTTAAGGGAGGAATATTTTGGTTGATGTCCTGAAAGAGGTAATAAGACTACGAGAAGAAGGCAAAGAAGGAGTTTTGATTACTGTGGTGGAAAAAATAGGTTCTGGTCCTTCAAGGGTCGGGGATAAAATGCTGGTGAAGCCTGATGGTTCAAAGCTTGGGACAGTGGGTGGGGGTACTCTTGAGCAAATTGCAGTGAAAAGAGCCCTTTCCATTCTCAAAGAGAAGAAGAATCTCTTGGAAAAATACGACCTATCAGGTGAAGGTGATAAGGGTGCGGTAAGATCGGATATGTTATGTGGAGGAAACGTCTCCCTATTTTATGAATATATAGGTACTGGCCCCAGAGTTTATATATTTGGAGCCGGACATGTTGGGAAAGCATTGGTGTATCACCTCAGGAAACTAGATTATTTTATTACAGTGATAGATTCTCGCAAAGATATCCTAGAAGACCTTGAGGGTGCCCATAAAAAAATTCTGACAGGATACGAAAAGGCTATCGAAGATATTGAAATTCCTGAGGGAAGTTTTTTTGTAATAACCACTCATTCTCATGTAACGGACTACACTGTTCTCAAAAAAATTTATGAAGCGGATGTGAAACCTTGTTACATAGGACTTGTGGCTTCTCCAAATAAAGCTAGTACCCTTGTTAAAAGGCTGAGGAGCGAGCTGAAGAAAGACATTGATTTGAATATTTTATACACTCCAGTTGGGCTTGATATTGGTGGGGAAACTCCTCATGAAATAGCCATATCTATAATTTCTGAGATGCAAGCGGTGAGATATGGAAAGTCAGGGCACCATCATTTAAAAATGGAATGGTCTTCTTCATAATCGGTAGAGTTAATAGTGGAAAAAGCACTAAGCTTCTTGGTCTTTATAAAAGGAAAAAGTGTGGGGATGGATTTATCCTTAAAAAAGTTCATGTAAAGCAAAAGCTTTGGGGATACCGGATAAGGAGACTTTCGACAGAGGAGGAAGAGGATTTTGCAACTTGGAGGGATAATATTCCGAAAAAGTGGCATGAAGCATTTGTATATGGGCCGTTCAGTTTTTCAAAAAA
>QNDO01000151.1 GCA_003644895.1 Candidatus Hydrothermota bacterium
CCTTAATATTTACTTTACTGTCTTTCACTCTTTCAAAGACAAACATAATCCCTCCTTACATGTTCTCCTTCAAAAACTCCCACATTTTTTTAAGTGCGTTTTTAATTTCTTTACTTTTTACACCCTTGGTGGGTTTATGAGGTGTAAGATGTCTCACTATATAAAGAAGTCCAAAAAGGGATGCAAACCTTGGATTAGAGCTGTAGTCATGGGCTATATTGACCTCCCCTATGCTCACTGGGAGATCCAGTATCTCCTCAGAGAGCGTATCTATACCTGGAAGGAGACTGGTCCCTCCAGTGAGCACTATACCAGAGGCAAGACGATCCCTGTATTCTGTTGAAGTAATCTCTCGTTTGATATGATTCATTATTTGTGAGACCCTAGCTTCAATTATCTCGGCAAGTTCCTTTTTGTTTACTTTTTTGGTTTTGCCGCGAGAGAGCTCCACGAGATTTTCCTCCTCCGGTGCTATATCAGGATAGGCATGCCCGTGGTCCATTTTAAGTTTTTCGGCTATTTTCTTTTGGATTTTCAATACAATAGAAATGTCATGTGTGATAAAATCTCCACCTATAGGAATGACTGCAGTGTGTATAACTTCATTTTGATACCATACAACAATATCTGTGGTATCTTTGCCTATATCTGCTAAAACAACACCACTTTCTTTTTCTTCTTCATCCAGAACTGCATAGGAGGCTGCAATTGGTTGAAAGTAAAAAGCAGCTCTTCTCAGTCCTGCTTTGGTAAGGGCAAGTTCGTAGTTTCGTAAAGATGTAGAATTGGCTGCTATAATATATGTGTTTGCATCCAATCTGACTCCAAGCATACCGACCGGTTCTTTTATGCCCTCTCTATGATCCACCCGGAAGGAGTTTGGTATTACCTGAATGATCTCCTGATCCTGGGCAAGTTGTATTGTTTTTGAATTCTCGATGGCCTGAGCCACATGCTGTTCCGATATCTCACCGCTTTCTCTGCCTTTTCCAACTGCAACAAATCCCTGAGAAACCTTACCTTCAATATGAGACCCTGTTATTCCCACAATTACATCCTTCACTTCCACCTTAGCTTGTTCTTTAGCTCTGGAAACAGCCTTTTGGAGTGCATCTACGGTCTTACCCAGATTGATAATCTCACCTTCCTTTATACCATCAGTTTCTTCAAAACTAAAGCCGAGAATTCTTATGTTGCCTTCCTGAATCTCTCCTATTATTGTCCCAACTTTTGAGGAGCCAAAATCTACACCACACCATATTTTCTTATCCATGTGCCCCTCCTTTTAAAATAATAATTTCTTCTTCAAGTTCCTCTCCAAATTTTTCTTTTACTTTTTCCTTTCCAAGTTTGAGAAGATACAAGACATCCTCTTGGCTTGCATTTTTAAAATTGACAATAAAATTAGCATGTTTTTCAGAGAACTTTGCTCCACCATAACTATACCCTCTGAGCCCGGCCTTATCAAGGAGAAGCCCGGCACTTTTGCCCTCGGGATTTTTAAAAGCAGATCCTAGAGTGCGTTCCCCCACAGGCTGAGTTTCACGTCTTTTCCTTCTCACTTTCTCCATCACCCTCAGGATCTTATAGGATGAGGATTTTTTAAGCTTAAGGCTCACCTCGAGAAGTATTCCAAACCTGGAGAGGTCCGAATGACGATAAGAAAAATTCAATTCTTGACCAGAAAGTGTGATGAGATCACCATCATAAGTTAGGATCTTAACAGATTGTACTGTCTCTCCAATTTCGCGCCCGAAGGAGCCAGCATTCATGTATATGGCACCTCCCACAGTGCCAGGAATTTCAAAAAGCTCTTCTAACCCCGAAAGAGACTCTTGCTGGAGGAGGAAAATGAGTCTCGGAAGTAGAAAGCCTGCTGATACGACACACTCTTCACCTCTTATTCGGACTTTGTTAAATTTAGCCATTCGAATTACTATTCCATTATAAACTGTATCAGGGAATAAGGTATTGCTGCCACCACCAAGCACAAAAAATGGTACTTCATTTTCCTTTGAGAATCTCAGTACCTGGCGGAGCTGTTCAACATCACGTGGTTCAACAAAAAAGCGAGCTGTACCTCCTATTCCGATAGTAGAATAGGTATCCAATTTAACATTTTCTTTAATAAATTCAGATATCTTCAAGTATCCTCTCTCCTATTTTATAAATATTTCCTGCCCCCAGTGTTAATAATAAGTCGCCTTCTCTCAATGTTTCGTGGAGGAATTTAATAATGTCCTTTGTTTTTGGAATATAATGAACATCTCTGTGACCTGATTTTTTAACAGCATTGTATATCAATTCTGCAGTGATACCCTCGATGGGCTTTTCGCCAGCTGGATATATCTCCGTAATCACCAGAACATCAGCATTTAGAAATACAGGACCAAACTTTTCATGTAAATAATAAGTCCTTGTATAACGATGAGGTTGAAAAACAACCACAATTCTTCCATCATGAAATTTACGTGCTGTCTCAAGGGTGGTGAGGATTTCATTGGGATGATGTCCATAATCATCCACTACGATAACGCCGTTTTTACTCCCCTTTATCTCGAATCTTCTTCCAACTCCCTTAAAATTTTCAAGTCCCTCTTTAATAACAAGGGGCGGAATATCCAATTCCAGACCCGTAGTAAATGAAGCCAGAGCATTCAGAATATTGTGAACCCCGGGAACATTAAGATGGACATCAACGGCCTTTTTCCTTCGGTAATATATTGAGAAGCGTGAACCCATATTCTCTAATTCTATATTTCTGGCTTCAATTTCTGCTTGTCTCGTAAGACCATAGGTTATTTTTCGTCTCTTTATAAAACCCAGAATTTCCCTTGCACCTTCATTGTCAAGATTTAAGATTACACAGCCGTAAAACGGTACCTTATTTGCAAATTCTACAAATGCCTTTTTAATGTTTTCAAAATTTTTGTATGTGTCCAGGTGTTCTTCATCTATATTTGTTATAACGGCCACCGTCGGAAAAAGTTTTAGGAAGGACATATCGCTTTCATCAGCCTCTGCGACAAGATAATCGGATCTGCCAAGTTTTGCCCCGCTTCTTGCTCCAATTATTTTCCCACCGACCACAACAGTGGGATCGAGCCCGGCGGTTTCCATTATCGCTGCTATCATAGATGTGGTAGTTGTTTTACCGTGTGCCCCCGAAACTGCAACCGAGTATTTCATCCGCATCAATTCTGCCAGCATTTCTGCTCTTTTGATTACAGGGATTCCTTTCTCCTTTGCAGCTATCACTTCGGGGTTGTTCTCGGGAATAGCCGTGGAAATCACAATGACTTCAGCTCCTTTAACATTTTCGGGACTATGACCATAGGAAATTTTTATACCCAGAGATTCAAGATATACAGTGATTTCGGATTTTTTCAGGTCAGAGCCTGTAATATCGAAACCCATATTATGCATTACCTCAGCAATTCCACTCATTCCGGCTCCGCCAATACCTACAAAATGTATTCTTTTAACCTTTTTGGAAAGTACCATTTTTTTCAATAACCTCCCTGATAATTTGTAAGCAATCGGGTTTATAGATTTTACATTCTTTATGCTCTTTTCTAAGTGCTTCAAAATTTTTTATAGCTGTTTTTATCCTATCGGGCATGTCACTCTCTTCCTCCACTATGATAGCCATTCCACAATCTGCTAGCACTTTCGCATTATAATACTGGTGTCTGTCGCGCGAGTGAGGATAAGGAATTAAAATAGCAGGTAGTGAATGGTAGGCTATTTCTGTCACTGCACTGGCTCCTGCCCGTGATATAACTATGTCTGCAGCACTATAATAAAGTCCCATATCTTCAATAAAAGATATTAGCATGTGATTTTTCCCTTTTACACCCATCTTATCTGAAAAATAGCCGAAATTCTTCTTGCCTGTCTGAATTATAAAGTAAAAGTCGTTTAATTCCTCTATTAGAGGAATTATTGCATTTACTACAGAATATGCTCCCATACTCCCCCCCACGACCAAGACCATTTTTTTATAGTCCGGGATTCCTAGCTTCCGCTTGGCTTCAATTTTATCGATTTTTAAAAGAGCTTTTTTTCTAATTGGATTTCCTGTATGGACTATATTTCCCTTCAGATAATTTTTTGTTGCTTCGAATCCAGTAAAAACAGCTTTTGCATATGGAGAAAAGATCTTAGTGACAAGACCGGGGAGGACATTTTGTTCCAATAAATAAAATGGTGTTTTAACTACTATAGATGCGCATATAGCGGGGAATGATGCGTAACTTCCTCCTGCAAGTATAAGGTCAACCCTAAGTTTTTTTATCAGCATGAGAGATTTAACAAAAGAAATTTTTAACTCCCAGATGGATTTAATTCTCTTGAATAAATTACCCACGAGAGGAGATGAAATTTTAATATTGTAAATTTCACCATTTTCTTCGAGCTTTAATTTACTTCCTCCTATTAGGTAAAATATCTCCCATCCTTCTGATTCTAGGTAATCTCCAAG
>QNDO01000152.1 GCA_003644895.1 Candidatus Hydrothermota bacterium
CTGCGCAAGCTCCCAAAGATATTCCAGATTCAGTGGCTCAGGCATCAGCAGCAGCCAGCAAAGTGGTATCACTATTCTCTCAGGATGTGATATATCACTCTCCTTTAGTGGCAAGGGTTGATACAGAAGTGTGTGCAGGTTGTGGTCTGTGTAAGGATTCATGCGCATATGATGCCATTGAGATAGATCCTAAAAAGAAAATCGCGAAAGTAAATGAGGTTTTATGTGAGGGTTGTGGTGCCTGTTCAGCGGTATGTCCCTCTGGTGCCATGACCCTTACAAATTATACAAAGCATCAAATTATTGATATACTTGATATTGCAACAGAATCCTGGAGGTGAACATGAGCGGGGAGGTTAAAAAGGTTACAGTATTTATTATGGGCCAGAAGTATGAAGTTCCCGAAGGATTTACAATCCTCAATGCCATAGAATATGCAGGTTATCAGCTCAAGAGGGGGGTTGGCTGTAGAGAGGGATTCTGTGGGGCATGCGCAACGGTCTATAAACTTCCAGGAGATTATAAGTTGAGGGGAGGCCTTGCATGTCAGACTGTGGTACAGGAAGGGATGTATATTGCGCAAATCCCATTTACCCCCGCACAAAAAGCTACATATGATCTAAATGAGTTGAAACCGGATGTTACAACCTTTCAAAAACTTTACCCCGAAGCTTTTAGATGTCTTGGCTGTAATGCGTGTTCCAAAGTGTGCCCCCAGGAAATAAAGGTGATGGATTATATCCAGGCTATTATGAGAGGCGATATTGCCCTTGCAGCTGATTTGTCCTTTGATTGTATTATGTGTGGATTATGTGCCATGAGATGCCCTGCTGAGATGGCCCAGTACAACATAGCGCTTCTTGCCAGAAGGCTATACGGAAAATATATGATGCCAAAGCCCGAGTTCCTGGAGAAGCGGCTTAAAGAGATAGAGGAAGGGAAATTCGACAAGGAGATCGAGAAACTTATGAAAATGGACAGAGAGTCCCTTGCAAAGAAGTATTCTGAAAGGGATATCAATTTTGAAATAACATAGGAGGATTTATTATGCCTTATCCAGAATCCATGAGGGAATCCCTCAAAATGGTGGAGAAAACCAGGGCAAAAAGGGTTGAACTTGCGAAATCCGGAAAGCCCGTTGTTCCACCATTAACTCTGGAAGAAAGGGAGGAACTTTTAAAGAAATTTCATCCTGATTATCAGCCTGATGCAGAGAAAATTATAAGAGTTGGGCCTAATAAGGGAGAAAAGATGACCGCGCAGGTTGTGGATCTTCTGGAATCTCATTCCAGGATTAACCCAGACGAAATAGACCTCTCCAGTGTTGATTTTGATGTGGATGTTCTCATTATTGGTGGTGGTGGTGCGGGATGCATGGCAGCTATCTGGGCCATGAAAGAAGGAGCAGAAAAGATTCTCATTTCAACCAAGTTAAGATTAGGAGACGCAAATTCCATGATGTCTCAAGGAGGTATGCAGGCCGCAGTTAATCCACATGATTCTCCTGCAATTCATTATCTTGATGTTATGGGAGGAGGACATTTTGATAACAAGCCGGAGCTTGTCAAAGCACTGGTAATGGATGCTCCCTTTATTGTTAAGTTTCTGATGGAACTGGGTGTTATGTGGGATAGACTGCCTGATGGGCATCTTCAAACGAAACCCGGTGGTGGTACATCCAGGAGGAGAATGCTCTCATGTAGAGATTATACCGGTGCTGAGATTATGAGGGTTCTGAGGGATGAGGTGAGGAACCATCCAGACAAAATAACTGTGCTTGAGTATTCACCGGCCATTGAACTTCTACTTGATGATAAGGGGCAGGTTGCAGGTGCCATTCTGATGCAGACTGAAACCGGGGAATATATAGTTGTCAGGGCAAAATCAACTATTATAGCAACCGGTGGATTTGGAAGACTTCACATAAAGGGCTTTCCTACAACCAATCATTATGGTGCAACAGCTGATGGTCTTGTTATGGCTTACAGAGCTGGAGCAAAACTTCTCTACATGGATTCTGTCCAGTATCACCCCACAGGAGCTGTTTACCCGGAACAGATATGGGGATTTCTCATAACCGAGAAAGTCAGAGGACTGGGTGGCCAGCCGGTGAACAGGCTTGGAGAACTTTTTGTATTCCCTCTTGAACCAAGGGATGTGGAAGCTGCTTCTTTCATCAAGGAATGCGCTGAAGGTAGGGGAGTTAAGACCCCAACCGGTAGAGTGGGAATTTGGCTTGATTCTCCCGTAATTGAGATACTCAATGGACCGGGGACCATTGAAAAACAGCTTCCCGCAATGTTACGTCAGTTTCATCGCTTTGGAATTGACATAAGGAAAGAGCCTATGCTGGTTTATCCCACACTTCACTACCAGAATGGAGGAATCGAGATTGATGAATGGGGAAGGACCTCACTCCCGAATCTTTTCGTGGCTGGAGAGGCATCTGGAGGTGTTCATGGGAGAAACAGACTCATGGGTAACTCTGTTCTGGATTACAATGTGTACGGCAGAAGAACCGGGATAAAAGCTGCAGAGAATGCAAGAAAGGTAAAACTCGGGAAATTGACACTTGAGCACGTTAGAAAATATGAAGATGAGCTCAAGGAAGCCGGGATTAAGACAAAAAGAATTGCCCCCATTCTCTTCCCAGATTACAGGAACTTTGAGATTATAAAGAAACACAGAAAATTCTTTGATCCTTTTGTTGGATTTGCACTTACCGGATGGCAGGAGTAAAGGAGGAAGGAGATGAGTGAATTTGAACCAAAAATAGTGGGCTTTTTTTGTAACTGGTGTACTTCTGCAGCTGCTGATCTCGCTGGAACTTCGCGAATGAAATATCCACACAATGTATTACCCATAAGAGTACCGTGTAGTGGAACTGTTGACCCAGTCTATATCATAAGGGCATTGCGAGAGGGAGCGGATGGTGTACTTATAGGGGGGTGTCACCCTGGAGATTGTCATTATGTTAACGGGAATCTTAAGGCACGTAGAAGAGTCAAGCTTGTGAAGGTTATACTTGAAAACCTTAAAATGGAACCCGAGAGAGTACAGCTTGCATGGATAAGTGCCTCTGAAGGGAAGAAATTTAAAGAAGTGGTTACAAAGTTTACAGAGATGCTTAAGGAGATGGGACCAAGTAAACTCTCACTGAAATGGAAGTAGGAGGTGATAATGGGAAAAGGATATCTTATTGAGAATAAGAATCTGAATGAAGCAGCTCGCATTTTTTTAGAAGAGCTTTTTAATAATGGGATCATTGATGCAGTCATTACACAGAAGGAAAATGTGAAAGGTAAGGGTGCATTTCATTATCTTCTGAAAAAGGATGAACTGGATGGCGTAAAACCTTTTATTCCTTTCATGCCCGAAAATGCAGCGAGCATTGTCTCGAGGTTTACCAGAGAGAAACCGTCTCCAAAGTCGGTGGCCATGGTGTTGAGACCCTGTGAATTGAGAGCTCTTGTGGAACTTGTAAAATTCAATCAGGCTGATCTTGAAAACATTATTCTCATTGGAATTGATTGCCTCGGAACCTATGATAACGTGGATTTCCAGAAGGAACCCCATGATTTTCCCAGGGATAATTCCAGGTTGAGGTCTACATGTCAGATATGTGTGACACCGGAGCCACTTGTAGCCGATATAAAACTCTCTTTCCTCGGGGAAGAAAATGGGCTCTGGGTGATTCCAGCCAGCGAAAAGGGCGAGGAGATTTTGAAGAAACTGGGCTATGAGCTTAAGGATGTGCCGGAAACCCGGGAGAAAAGAATAAAGGAGATCGAGGAAGAAAGAAGAAAGTTAAGAGTACAGAAATTTGAGTCTTTTGAAAAGAATTTTACAGGAATAGAAGGGTTCACAGAATTTTTTGCATACTGTCTTAACTGTAAGAACTGCATGGAGGCCTGTCCAATTTGTTTCTGTAAAGAGTGTTTCTTTAAATCACCGGCCTTAACTTGGGATTCTGAGGTATACCTGAGAAAGCTTGAATCAAAAGGTGGATTCAGAATGCCAGAGGATCCTATTTTCTTCCATCTCGGAAGGCTGGTGCATGTAACTCCATCCTGTGTTGGTTGTGGAATATGTGGACAGGCATGTCCGGTGGATATCGAGGTGGGCTTGGTCTTTAATTACCTTTCAGAGAAAGTTCAAGAGGCCTTTGATTACATGGCTGGCCGTAATCTTGATGAAAAACCCATACTAACCACCTTCAAGGAGGACGAACTCATAGATTTGGTGTGGTAGGCAATTAATCGTAAAGCGTAAAGCGGGCAGGAGGAGGAATCGGTAGACGGGAAACGGTAGGCGAAGAATCTCAAAGGACGTGAAGCGTGCATGGGGAATAATAAAATTCCCTCTCCTTGCGGGAAATCTGGAGGATTCTGCGACAGATTTTTCTTATTTCCCCTCCAGTGGGGGAGGGGATTAAGTGGAGGGGGTATTAACAAGGCTTTGAACTCACACAGAACGTATAAA
>QNDO01000153.1 GCA_003644895.1 Candidatus Hydrothermota bacterium
AATAATAAAATTATACATATAATTGTTTCTATTACTTACAATCTTTATAAATTTAGAAAAAAATTAAATTTAAATTAAAATTTTTTATAAAAAATTCGTTAAAATCAATTCACGTACCGAACTAAGTCATTGTAAACCAAAGAGTTGACAAAAAATATTTTTTGGCTTAATAATTTAACAAGGAAGGAGGTGTTGATGTTATCAAAAGTAAAAGTATTGGTATTCCTCCTTATTCCTGTTTTACTGTGGGGATGGGGGAATGATGTGGAAATTACCACCCTACATACCAGCGACTACCAATATCCTGTAACCTATGATATCGTCTGGCCTGATGATACTCTTATGTTTGCCGCCATCGCTTACAACGATACCATTTATGGTTACGTCTATTCCTATATATCCACTGACCAAGGCCAGACATGGTCAAGCTTTTCAGCATATTACTGGCCCTCTCAAAGGAAAATAAAATCCATCGATCTGGAATTTTACGGCGATACTCTTTACACCCTTTGGCTGATGGAAAATGGAGCACTATTGCTCCAGGGACGAAGTTTTACAGTAGGGCGCTGGAGTAGCATCCTTAATATATCCGACAGTACTGTAAGCGCATTTTTAGAGATTGCTGAAAGAGATGGTAACCCTATTTTTTATGTAGCAACTACTGAAGCTACGGCGGATGTAGATAGCTTTACTATTTATAAATCCGCAGATTATGGTGCCACATGGAATGTTGTTATTAATGAGGGCGTGATTAGAGATAATTATGTAAGAACTGTTTGTGACTTTGATTTTACAACGAAAAGTGATACAATTCTCTTGTATTATACTTACGAAAGAGTAAATACTACCTCTAATGACCACAATATCTGGACCAACGTTTATAAGGATGACCCCTCTGGAAATGTGACATATGGCTTTCAAGGCGCTATATCCTTCGACGGTACTTTAGATATCAAATATCCTTCCCTCACAGCTTTGGGAAATTATGTTGTGTGTTTATACGAAGCAAATGGTGATATTTTATACTCCTACAGCACAGACTATGGAGAAAATTTCACGCAAGATATAGCATTTCCGTTCAACACAGCAGATTCCACAGAATGGGCACCTTATGCCAGATGGTGGCAACTTCTGTCTGACAGGGGATACAATATTATCTATATCCGAGACAATAACCTATACTATGTGGAGACACAAATAGTCGCAGATACCATTTCATGGGGCACACCAGTCCTAGTTTCCCGGCGTATAGACTATTACTTTATATATCTCTTTAATTATAGCTATAGGCCCAAACTTGTTAATATGTATAATGTTGCAACTCCAGCTGTGATATGGAATCTCGACTATTATCATTATAGTTGGCCTTATCCTTTATATGATAGTACAAAATTCTATACTGACAATATGATCGCTACGGGTGTGGGAGAAATTGCAATTAATAAGCCTCTTAACATAAAAGTTAATACCTTTGCAACAAACAATCTCCATCTGGAATTTTCTACACCCGTGGATAGAAATATAAAGCTCTTTATCTTTGATGTCCAGGGTAGAAAAGTGAAAGAAAGCGTAATTGCCAAAGGAACTCAAGAGATAAGCCTGGATGTTCATACACTAAAACCCGGCCTCTATTTTCTCCGAATAAGGGATAGGCAGGCTACAGAAACACGGAAATTCATCAAAGTCAGATAACCTGGGGCAGTGAGTAGGTGGTGGGGGGGCAGTTCTTCTGTCCCCCCTAATTTTATTTTAATCCATATCTTTTAATTTTCTCCTGGAGCCAGCGCCGTGATATTCCCATAAAGCGAGCACTTTTGGAGATATTCCATCTGTTCATTTCCAGTACCTTAAGAATATATTCTCTCTCAAATCTTTCAAGGGCCTCATGATATGGACTTATTTCTCTATTAAATTCCAGATACATCTTCACATGGTCATCAGTAATTTCTCCACTTTTCACTTCATACACCAGATTTTTTATAAGAAATTTGAGTTCCCTCACATTTCCCGGCCAGGAGTAACTTCTCAGGATCATTCTTGCCTTTTCATTTATCCATATTCTCTGCTCTGCATATTTGAAAAGATAATAGTTTATAAGATTATCTATAATTTCAGGCCTTTCTCTAAGAGGCAAGATGTGAATACTTATTCCCCTTAACCTATAATAAAGGTCTTTTCTAAATTTTCCATCTCTAACCATGGCCCGGAGATCCCTATTTGTCGCAGCTATAATTTTAACGTCTACCTTTGTAGGTTTTACTGCACCAATCTTCCAGAATTCTTTTCTTTCTATGGCCCTCAGCAATTTTGCCTGAACATGAAGTGGAAGCTCTCCAATCTCGTCCAGGAAAAGTGTCCCTCCATCTGCAAGCTCGAATTTTCCCTTTAATCCCTTTGAACTGGCTCCAGTGAATGAGCCGGCCTCGTGTCCAAAAAGTTCATTCTCCACAAGATTATCGGGAATAGCTCCACAGTTTACCGCAATAAATGGGCCCTTCCTTCCTGAAAGTTCATGGATCACCTCTGCTGTCAATTCTTTCCCCACCCCTGTCTCTCCGGTTATCAAAACTGGAAGATTCACCTCCACTGACTTGAGAATTTTATCCTCTACTTCCCTCTCTAACCCTATAATTCTTTCTCTTATATAAGTTCTTCTGTCGTCCTGCTCGTGCTGTTTCTTTTTAAAATTCAATGCTACGTCCCTGGATATAAAGTAGGAAAACATGTTTAAAAGCAGAAACTCACTCTTCGTGAATTCCTGGAGAGGACTAAAAAGACCCAGAACAGCCATAACTTCACCGTCCGGTCCTACAACTGGAGAGCCACAGGAGATATATGGTTTGAAAGGTTCAAAATGGTGCTCCATTCCCTGTACAAAAAAGGGCTCCCGCAAGAGAATAGAGGCTGAGATGCCAGATACTCCTACAAATTCTTCACCGAGCATGGTACCTATTCTAACTTCTTCCAAGGCATTTCCTTCTTTATCCAGAACAATACCTTCCCCGTCACATATTACGCACAACCTATTACTCAGGTCGACCTCCCTGCTTACCTGATTAAACAGTTCTTTTACCCCAAGGATAATATCTTTAAGATCTTGACTCTTTGACCAGAGGATATCCTCGTCCACTCTTCTAAACCCGAATCTCCACTGTCCTATAGAACGCAGCCGATAATTGATATCTCCTAATTTCTCCCTCCTCCTATCACTAAACGATTCTATAATTGAACTGAAATATCTCATGCTTTTATGTTTAAGGCATCGCAAGGAGCGGAACAACTTTTGTGAAAAAGAGAATGAATTACTTTAAAATATTAAGCTTGGATATTTTCTTAATTTCACTTGACCCATTTGTAAAATACTATTAAAATATTTTTTGAAAAAAGTAAATATATTGGGGGGGCGAACAATTCAATGTTTCATATATGTATACTATTTTTAATAGCGTATTTTTTCTTTTCAATCTTCCCCCAGATGAAAGAAATCGGAGGTAAGAATGTTTAATATAGCTACAATACTCAGTATATGGTTAATATTATCTACTGGCATACTATCGGGGCAAAAAAACATTGAGAGGCCCCAGTCACTTAAAAAAAAGACAACCCTAGTAGAGCACAAAGGAACAGAAAAAGGGAAAAATGCCCTTGAACCCTGCAAATCGTGTGAGGACAGACTTCAAAAGGAACCTCTAGAAAAGATCCGGGAGGACTTCATACCCAGACAGGATCTTTCAAAATATTACCCAACTTCAAAGGACCCCAACACTATATGCTATGCAGGATATGTATTTGACCCATCAACTCCTCCTCCCTTTGAGAAAGGCCTTACCACCAGGTTCCATAAAGGTAAGAATTACGCCGTAATTCAATTCACAGGGCCAATACTGAAAGAGTGGAAGAATAGATTAAAGAAACTGAATATAAAGTTCTACAACTATCTGCCTCATTATGCCTTCATAGTGAAAGGTGATGAATCTTCTTTATCCAAAGCCTCTGAGTTCGATTTCATACGCGCTGTGATACCCTATCATCCTGCACTGAAACTGAGCCCCACCATCGGTAAACATGTTATTGTTGGTGCCGATGATAGACCTTATGACGGATACAGACTTGTAATTGAACTTTTCGATGATGCTGATCCAAGACTTGTGAGAAGTGAATTGAAGAGTTTGGTAAGAAAAATTGTTGATTCCACGCTTGTATACCACAAGAGATTCATAGTGGATGTAGATAAGGGAACAGAGAAAAAGATAGCTCAAATAGAAGAGGTAAAGTGGATTGAGGAGCAGGGAGAATATATTCTCTACAATTACAGACACAGACAGGTTACACAGTCCGGAGCTGCAAGAGATACGATCCTCTACTCCCATGGAATTCATGGTAACAACCAAATACTGGCCATAATGGATTCCGGGATAAGAACAACTCATGACCTCTTCAGCTGTCCCGCTGATAAAATCATTTCCAATCAGGCCTATGGCA
>QNDO01000154.1 GCA_003644895.1 Candidatus Hydrothermota bacterium
ACCTTGAATTGCTATAGCAATGACAGCCCCGATAATATGTGAGGTTAAATGTATTAACTTATTGGCTGCAAAATAGTAAATTGTGTATACAGCCACGGGTATATTGAGTAATATACTTACTATAAGGCCTGGATTATACCCGGTTCGGAGGGACATTATAAGATGTGAAAATGCATTGATAAAAGAGAAATATGCAGTCCATATTCCAATTGAAATATTTATCTCGCCAGAAAGAATTGCTGAAAGTGGAAATCCTATGAAAATGATAGGAACATTAATCCAAAAGGCGTCTCTCTTTGTGAGTGGCCATTGCTTTCTATTTGAACCCAGAATCCTTTTATTAAAGTATTCCACAAATCCGCCGGGACAAATATATTCTTCAAACTGGTGCAAGAAATAAACAGGTGTCTGTATCCATATAAGAAAAAGTGCAAAATTTTGGCGGAGGAGAAATAGAATCAGTACGATGATTAGATATAGAGCAAGGAAAGGTGTTGAAATTGGCCAATACTCTTCAATCCAGGAATATATTGAATGCTTTTTTGTATTGTTCATAGGATTACTCCTTTTTAAGTTACTTGAAATGACTTGAAGATATATGAAGTTTGCTCAAAAGGGGGATTTTAAGTGAGGCCGAAGATGAAGCCATATACCCTGAAGTCCTGTTCCTTGTTTTTACCTGTTCTATGAAGGCATTTAATGTGGTTTTTAAAGTGGGGTGTTCACCACCTGAATAGACGAGCGTGATAATGGGAACCCCCCTGTAGTCCTTTTTTATTTTTTCAATAATAGCTGCAGAAGCATTTCCTACCATACAGTTGAAGCAAATAGCATTTATCACTCCATCAACTCCATTTCTCGCAAAGTCAACGATTTTCGCTATGTTCAGTAGAAGAAGTTCATTCTTTTCATTCCAGATATAGGGGGATGCAAGCTCCAGCACTTCACGGTAGCCAGGTTCTTTGAACCTTTCTATTTTACCAGAGATTGCTCTTCTTATTTTCCATAATTCAACTGCTCTTTTAATTAAAATTCCACCTGATTCAAGAATACCTGGAAGATTCCGTCTGGAAAGATTTTCCTCAAAAGATTTAAAAAGTCCAAAATCGAGGATATCTATTTCAAATGGCGAGGGCCAGACCTCAAGTCCCTTTTGCTCAAGATAGTGGAAAAGGTCATTGTTAGCATTGGGATTTATTCTTGTATAAATATCACCTGCAATACCCACTACAGGCCTCCTCTCTGAAACCTCTCTTTTAATTTTGTTCAATCTCTCAAGGGCTTTGCTCAGGGTAATAACTATATCTCCTCCCTGAATAGCCCTTTCTATCTCCAGGAGATTTTCTTCGTGTATTCTATCTGTTATTCCTTTCTCTATTTCATAGGGTCTCACCTGGCAAGAAGCTTTAACCATCAGGTCTATGGAGAGGACACCCTTGTAAAACCTCTCTAAAGCCTCCATATTTAACATTGCCATGAAATCTTCTGATAGAGGAGTGAAAACTCTTATATTTTTTATCCCTTGGGATCTTAGAAATATATTCATGCCGTTCCCGTACTGATTCAAAAGGCATGGCATTTTAGTGCCCGGAAAGAGGAATATTACATCGTCTTTCTCCATTTTTGATAGTTTTACTAAGTCTCCCAGTATTTCAGCATAGGCATGACATTCTTTGCCAGAAGCAGCTGCTTCACCCAGCTTACTCGTTTCTTCATCCGGCAGTGGAAGAACTTCTACATTATATCCCATAAACTTCAATGCACCACTGAACGCATAAACATGGTCTGCGAAATAGGGCATGTAAATTTTCTTCTCTTTTAGTTCTGTATAGTTAATTTTCTCTTCTTTTTTGTGAACAAAATATATGGATTTTCTTTGGGTCTTTCTTTTCGATTCTACCCTATCCATAAAGGCTTCAAGCCTTGTTATAAGACCAGCTTCACCTCTGTGTTCATCAAACTCAAGGAAAAGATAAGGTTTATTCTTTAATACCTCATCGAGATATTTTGCTGCAAAGGCATCAGGACCACATCCAAAATTGGAAACAATTATTGGATAGACATCTTCATATTCAGTGAGTTTTTTTGCAGCATTTACTATATCAGCAGAAAATTTCCAAGGAAGTTCAGAGCCTTCTTTCTCAAAATCAATGGGAAGATAATTTATAGGGATGGCTGTGGAGGGCAGTTTTCGCAAATGAGAGAAAAGGTTTAGATTTAGATAAAAGTCGAAAAGATTGTAAGGCCTTCCAAGTACTGCGAATTTAGGATATTTTGTGGAAAAGAATAATTCCCTGCCTATTTCTTTAAGCTTCCTTTCAAAAGATTTTTGTTCATCAAAAGCCCTTTCATACGCAAGTTCTATTTCTTTCTTGTTTATATCAAGAATGGGCATATATCTTTCAAACCTTTTCACAAAACTTTCCTTTCCTTCAGCAAGGGAAATTACAGGGGCGATGAAATTCTCAGGGCTCAACTTAATCATGAAGGGAACTGATTGGGTATAGGGACAACCAAAGGACCTTTCAACGCTGTCGCCAGGCAAAGTGATAACTGCAGGAATAAAAACATAATCAACACCTTTTTCAAGAAGCGATACCACATGGCCCGCAGTGAGTTTTATGGGCAGGCATGCTCCTACAGGGAGATTCTTTACACCCTTTAAAAGGATTGCTTCACTTGAATAGTCTGAAAGCACAGGCTGGAATCCCAGTTCTTTAAAGAATGTTGCCCAGAAAGGTAAATACCCTATAAGGGTGGATGCCCTGGGGATACCTATCTTCCCTTTTGTGCCATTTTCTTCTTTGAAATAATTTTCACAGTAATTAATATACTCTTCTGCAAGATTGGGTGGTAATTCCTGAATTTTATGGACCTTTTTACTGGAAAACCTCTCACATGCATCCCCGAAAAATACTTTTTCACCTTCTATCTTTAACATACTGACTTCACAGTAATTGGGGCAAGCTTTACATTCAAAGGTCCTTATTTCCTTTTCAACCTTTATGTCAAAACCTTTGAAGGATGAAGATCCCTCTTTCTTATACAATTTAGCTGCAATAGCAGCTCCTATGGCTCCTGAAATTCTATTATAGGGGTGGACCTTTATCTTTTTATCAAGAATGGATTCAAAGGCAGAAACCACTGCATTGTTGGAAGCCACCCCTCCCTGAAAGACGATTTTCTCGCCAATTTTTCTATTTTCAACGACTTTTTCCAGATAATTTTCAGCAATAGCATAAGCAAGACCGGCGCATATATCCTCCTTTGCAAGACCACTTTTTAGAGCCTTTGCAACCTCTGATTCCATGAAAACAGTGCATCTTGAACTCAAATGAAGAGGTTTTTCGGATTTGAAGGCAAGTTCTGCAAAATCTTTAAAAATGTTTATTCCCATCTGTGCCGATTGTTCCTCTAAAAAGGAGCCTGTCCCTGCGGCGCAGATTTTATTCATTGTGAAATCTTCCATTCCGCCATCCTTTAAGTAAACATATTTTGAGTCCTGTCCCCCGATTTCGAAGATTGTATCCACATCCTCAAAATACTTTTTTGCACCGAGAATCTGACAGGTTATTTCATTTTTGACTACATCAGCACCAACGAGCTTTTGCGCAAGATAGCGACCGCTGCCGGTAACGCCGCAACCAAGAACTTTCAGTCCTCCTCTGAATCTTTTTTTCAGAATAGAAAGTCCTTCAAGTATAACTTCCACAGGCTTCCCTCTGGTTGCCAAATAAACTGCGGAGATGACATTTCCCTCCTTATCTATAACTGCAAAATCAGTGCTAACAGAACCTACATCAATTCCAATGTATCCTTCTTTTTCCTCATGAAAAACGGTTTGAGGCTCTGTTTTTCTTTCCCTTATGCTTTTTGTCAATCTTTTTCTATACCTAAATGACTGACCTTTTGTTTTTCTTATGGCTTCAATAACATTATGTTTTATATCATCCACGGAAAGGGGAAGAACATTACTATTTGCGGCAATTAAGGCTGCCCCAATGGCAACTTCAAGACCCGGCAGTCCCGAGGGAATAATTCTATCCTCTTTATGGTTCAGGATTTCTCTGAAAGCACGTATTATTCCGGCATTCCTTGCACATCCCCCGGCTATTACCAGAGGGTAAGACACTTCCCTTCCCTTGAGAAGACTTACGAAGGAGTTTCTGGCTATTGCAACGCAAAGGCCATATGCAATTTCTTCTGTTGGGGTTCCCTTCTGCTGCAGATGAATCATGTCAGTTTTTGCAAAGACAGAGCATCTGCCTGCTATTTTTGCGGCCTTCTCAGCTTTGAGGGTCAGTTCTCTAAGTTCTTCCAGGCTAAGCTTCAACCTTCCAGCCTGTTGTTCTATAAAAGAGCCGGTTCCTGCGGCGCAGAGTTCATTTGTATAGAATTCTGATACAGCTCCATTATCTAAAAGCACAAACTTTGAAGTCTGAGCCCCAATTTCGATTATGCTTTTTGCTTC
>QNDO01000155.1 GCA_003644895.1 Candidatus Hydrothermota bacterium
CCATATTCAATATACCCATCGATGTCAAGATCGTATCTTTCTGGGTGCCTCGTGGCATCGACAATCTCCGCAACGTATTCCTTTATCTTTCTATCAGCATAAATCTCTTGATTGAATTTCTGTATCTCTAAAATCTGCTCTGAAGAGAGTAATTTCGAGACGGAATGTTCTTTTCCCTCGGTAAACCTCTCCATAATCTCGATTTCATCATCCCTTGTTGGATAATCCATGAGCATCTTGAACATGAACCTGTCCACCTGAGCCTCGGGAAGTTTATACGTCCCTTCACTCTCAATCGGATTTTGCGTTGCCAGAACCATAAATGGTTTATCCAATTTTAAGGTATCTCCCTGAATACTGACCTGTTTTTCCTGCATTGCCTCGAGAAGTGCAGACTGGACCTTCGGGGGGGCTCTGTTAATCTCATCGGCCAGGACAAAATTTGTAAATATTGGACCCTTTACAGTCTTAAATGATATATTTTTATGGTCGTAAATCTTCGTCCCGGTGATATCGGCTGGCAACAGATCGGGTGTAAACTGCAATCTTACAAAACCGCAATCCAGACACTCTGATAAGGTTTTGATCATCAGAGTTTTGGCTAAACCGGGAACCCCCTCGATCAGAACGTGTCCATCAGAGATTAAAGCTATCAACAACTTTTCAATAATATCCTCCTGTCCCACAATGATCTTACTAATCTCAGAATGAACCTTCCTTATTTTCTCAGAGTATTTTTCGGCCCTCTCGTTTAGTTTTTGAATCTCTTTATTCATTCAGATTCACCTCTGTTATTTTCGCAGAAAAAACTATTGAAGAAGAGAATCAATTAAGATAACTATCCCTGAAATTATTATTGCTGCGATTAAAATCCCAAAGGCGGTTAAAACACTTTCTAATAGTTTTGGGTTTAGCATTAAAACAAGGCCTAAAAATAGAATCATGAAGCCAGAACTAAGCTTTAATCTCCTCACCCAGAGTTGACTGAAGGTTTTTCCCCCCAAGGTAATCGCAAAGATTAATACGATAATAGCCAAAGGGATCACATAAATTAAACTGTAGAAAATCAGATAAAGATAATACTCTAAGGAAGAAAGCTCTCTTAAGGTTAAAATTCGAGTATAGACCATTGGAAAACCAAAAGTGCACAGGAGTTCATAGATATTTACGGTAGCAGCGATAATAACTGTAGATCCAATTAAAGCCCAGTAGGATTCAGCCAGACTTAAATTTTTTATCCTCTGGATAAATCTTTCTTTTTGGCTTTTTGGCAGAGTCAGAGAGATTCCCTTTTGAAAATAAAAGTAATCTTTTATGTTTACAATACCGGCAAAAACAGCAATTGCTCCGGCAAACAGGGTTAAAATAAGAATTTCTTGGCCCCATTTAAAAACATTAAGTAAAGCGCTCATAAACAAAAAGTAGAAAAAGGCCGAGAAAAATATAAAAATCCCCCCCACTAAAAGAATTTTTTTTCTTGCCTCCGTCATACTAGATACTCCAGTTACAATTAAAGTAGCTAAAAGGACAGTAATGACAAAAAAGGCGCAGGGATTGAATCCATCGGCTAAAGCAATTAAAAGGGTTAAAACGGGCAAAGAGAACTCTTCGGTTTCTATTTTACCAAGGAATGGTAATTCGATTTCTCCAACTGTTTGATTTTCTTGTACTGGTTGAGTTGTCGTGGTTGTCTGTACTGGTTGGGTTATCGTGGTTGTCGTGGATTCTGCAATACTTATTTTTATTGCATTTTCAAATTCGGCATAAGGTACATATTCAGAACCGGGAAAGGCGCTCCCCGAAAAATCGGCTCTTTGGGGCTCTACAATATCAAATTTTTTACCTTTGAGAATTTTAGAAATATTATCTGTAAAAAGCAATTCTTTTGTTAAAGAGTTGTTAAGACTTTCATCTCCTATTGTCTCTTCATGTACTTTTTCTCCATTCCATTGAAAAAGCCATTCCCTGTCATTTAATTTAATTAAAATCCTTCCATTTGCCCAGATTTTTGGCTTAGCCTCTAATTCATTTAAATCGAGATCCTCCCAAAATACATTTTCATTTATCAGGGGACAAGGGTTTGAACTTAAGGCTTTAATGTTATTCTCCCCCCGAGGTACATCGATTCTACCCAACCTGATACTATTTTTGCTGAAAACTAGTTGAGGAACTGCAGCCCGAGTTTTATATGCCGAAGCAAATTCTCCAAAAAACTGAGAATTCGGATCTTGCCAGTCCCCACCGTGCCACATATATTCAATGATTACCAGATTTGGATATTTTTTGGTCCATTCGGTTAAAACAATTGGATCAGTGACAGCACAATTTGGACAGCCAATATAGGTAAAATAGGTTGCGCAAATTACAGAACTTTGAGGGCTATCGGCAAAGGCAAAATTAACCCCGCTCAGGTAGACTAAAATGATAATAGCCAAATCTATGAATTTTAGGATCATGTTCTTGTTTCTCATCTTCACATAAGTTTAATTATTCAAATTGAATTATTTAGATGTTTGATCTTAAAAAACTTTTTTAAGTAAGAGTATATCTATCTTGAAATTCTTGTAAGACCTGGACGTCTATCATTAAACCAAAGTTCGGTACCTCCGGAATTCATCTTCATCTTGCGCATGGCGCTCAGGGCTTCGAGCTTTGATTTTATATCATCCAACCTGTTGCAATTCCATATAACATACTCATTAAACTCATCCCACACATCTTTGATTTCATAGTTATCTGGATAGTGTACTGCAAATTTTTCAACTACCCCATTGGTTTGAATTCCCTCTGTCCTACAACTAAAGTATTCCTTCTCTAAAAGTTCTATCTTCTCCTTCAGCCTGGCATCTATGTATCTCTTTATATAGTTCTGAAAAATCCCTGTACAACCTATCCCGAAGTATGTTGCGATATGACAACTGAATATAGCCACAATCACTATCAAGCCAGTGAAGATTAGGATAAACCAGAAATCCATTTTCTAATTTTTTCAGTGTTCTTCTTTTTTAAATTTCCAGATTGTGAACCTTCATCTTTATTTTTTCCAGTTTCTCTGCACTCAGATTTAGATACTCTTTGAATTCATTATAGATCTCTTGGAATTCCTTGTCCTCTGGATAACGCTTTGCAAGCTCCTCAAACCTTTCTTTTATCACCTTGGTATTCCCCCAATCTTTGAGGATTTCCTTAATTGCATAGTGGCTCGCTATCATTCTAACCAAATATTTCAGATTTTCTGAAATATTTTATAGTCTATTATACTTATGTTTTTTGCATAAATATATAATGCCTGATGTAAAGGCTATATTACCATTTTGATGTTGTAAATTTCCACTTAAATCCCTTGACTCTCTTTCTTTTTAAAGAAAGAAAAGGGTTACTTGATACAAAAATTATCGATACTCGAGTATTTCAGATTTTCTGAATTTTATCTGCCTTTCCTTAGATTTTCTCTTAGAATAAAGAATATATACCTCGTTGGGGATTGCTTATAAATTATTAATCCTAAGGTTTAATATGATACAACTTAAAATGACTTAAAATGACGGATAGTAAGTTGGGGATAGCAAAAAAACTTACAGACAAACTGGGTGAGAAGCAAACACTGGTTCTGATAGAATTAATTAGGGATGGTAAAATTACCGATGATGAGCTCAGGAAATCACTGGGCCTGGGGGATTCTACCTCCGCTGGTTATCATAGGAAAATATTGGAAAAGAAAGGAATAATTAAGAAGTATATGGCAGAGATCGACTGGGCGAAATTGGGTTATCCCACCGAATTTATTATCCTTTGTGAGGGGAAAGGCTCAAGATCATTATATGAAATGGAGAAAGGATATATTGAATCCATAGACGAGTACCTAAATAAACATGGAGACATCATTATCACCCCCACCACATTTGGCAAGGTGGTGATAAGAGATGTTGTTTACTGCTTTGGGGAAAAGATGATGACCATAATTAAAGGCTATGCCACCTCAGATCACGATGTCGTTGCCTATTCCAGACAATACCTGATAGTATATCCCGACATAGAAACCACTATCCTAACTATAGAAGGGAAGTGCAAGGCGGTTCAGGATTTTTTTATTAACAAAGACTGTTTAAAGGCATTAAAGGATTCCTTCAAAGGAGCACGAATGAGATAAAAAAGAAGAAGATTTCTAATAACAGATTTTTAATAATCAATGTCTATTACATCCCCTAGCAAATTCTATTTAATGACCACCTATACCCAGCACGATCATCAACGCAACGACTAAACCATAGATCGCAAGCGCCTCCGCTAACGCAACAAAGATCAGAACTTTACCGAAGACCTCGGGTTTTTCTGCGGTTGCACCCGCCGCTGCACTACCTGTTACTGCAATTGCATATGCCGCTCCAATTGCCGATAAGCCCATCACAATCGCAGCCGAAAATTCCCTCGTTATCTCAAACAATACCATCCTTTCACCTCTCTAA
>QNDO01000156.1 GCA_003644895.1 Candidatus Hydrothermota bacterium
ACCAAACTTTTAAAATTTCTCTAGTAACTTCTTCTTTTGACTTGGTAAATTTATCATACTTAAAATTTCTTCTTGACTTAACACCGGAATCTCCTGATAATATATAACTGACGGGGCGTAGCGCAGCTTGGTTAGCGCGCCTGCCTTGGGAGCAGGAGGTCGGTGGTTCAAGTCCACTCGCCCCGATTTGAGCTGCGCCCGTAGCTCAACAGGATAGAGCAGCGGATTTCTAATCCGCTGGTTGGGGGTTCGAGTCCCTCCGGGCGCGCTTTATGGTGAGCGTAGCTCAATTGGCAGAGCGCCAGACTGTGGATCTGGTGGTTGGGGGTTCGAGTCCCCTCGCTCACCCCATAAATAAATCTCATGCGACTTTCCAAATATATTCAGCTTTCTGGTTTAGCTTCCAGACGATATGAAATCAAGAGAATTGAGAAAAATCGACATAAAACAATATAATTTGAAAATTCAATAACTACACTGTTATAATTATGACATGGGAAAGCTAGGTTGGCTTTTTTTTATCCTATTTATCATAGGGCTCACAGGAGGAATTTACTTCTACAAAACTAAATATACTCCTCTAGTAGAGGAGAATAAAGCCCTCAAAAAGGAAAATAAAAATCTGAAGGAAGAATTCTTGGCAGAGCTTAAATCCCTCAAGACTGTTACACCCAAGATTCCAAAACAGGAACCACAAAAGGAAGCTAAAAAAGAACCTCTAAAGTTCGAATTCAAGCTGAGTGATTTCTTTGCAAAAAACTCAACAAAATTGAGTACAAAAGGAAAAGAAATTATATCAAATATCGTTAAGACACTGGAAAACGAGAATTTTGAAGAAATAGAGATACTTCTTTACCCCCAGTCTAAGTTACAAGTTAGAAGGGCACTCAATATCAAAGCATATTTTGTAAGGAAGGGTATTAACAAGAACAGTGTCTGGGCATGGGTTAAAAATTCAGGAAAAAAGGATAAGGTTATAATTACGGTAAAATGGTCAGTTTAATCCTTAATCCAAAAGCCGGCAGAGGAAAAGCTGAAAAACATCCTCCTGAAGTTTTAAAAATTTTAGACGTTAATAATATTAAATATGACTTGTACAGAACAGAATATAGAGGACATGCAACGGAGATTGCAAGAAAAATAGTAAATCAAAATCCCGAAAAACTCCTTGTTCTCGGAGGAGATGGCACTATAAACGAAGTCATTCAGGCCCTTGCAGGCACCGAGATCTCTTTACTTCCTCTACCCCTTGGCACAGGGAATGACTTTGTTAAATATGTATATCCAAGAAAAAAATTCGATACCGTTTTAAGGGAGAAAATAAACTCTGATAAAAGTATTAAAATAGACCTAATATTACTGGAAACTACAGGAATAAAAAGATATTTCATAAATGGAATGGGGATCGGATTTGATTCTGAAGTTTTAAAAAATATGAAAAAAATAAAACTTCTAAAAGGAGATTTCCTTTATACGGCAGCTACAATCCTAACCTTTTTTAAATTTAAAGGGCTCAAATTGAAGGTTACCCTCAATAGAATCAAAAAGACTTTAGAGAAACATTTTCTTTTGTTTAATGTAGGTAATGGCCAGTATCTAGGGGGAGGATTCAGACTATTCCCTCTTGCTAAACTGACAGATCACCTCATGGATATTTCTATGGTCACTCCTGTGGGGGTATTGGAGTTTTTTGGGAGTCTTCTAAAAGCTTTTAAAGGAACACACATATACAGAAAAGAGGTTTCTTACCTCAAAGACTCTGAAATTTCAGTAGAATCTGAGAATCCTCTGGTCCTGCAGGTAGATGGTGAATTGATTGAAGGTGTGAAATGGCTTAAACTGAGAGTCGTGCCCTCCTGCCTTAAAGTTTCAATATGAAATATCTTATAATAGGTGCTGGTTCTATAGGCTCACTACTGGGGGTGAAGCTTGCTCTAGCTGGGAACAAAGTAGAATTTGTTGTTAAAAAAAGAAACAGTAAGAGACAAATAGAAAATAACGGCATAATCTTATTTGAAGGGGACAAAAAATTTCTTCTTAAAACTAAAACATATCTGTGGGATAACCTTCGCCATCTGGAAGCTGATTATGTAATAGTTGCTGTTAAGAGCCACCATGCTACCACCATCCTACCAAAACTCAAAGAAATCATTTACACAACTTCAAAAATAGTAACTATTCAAAATGGAATAACGCCCCATATTATTGCCAGTGACCTCTTTGAAGATAGGCATATTATTATTTCTTTGAAAGAAGCAGCATATAAATTTGATGTAAATAAAGTGAGGCATGCAGGCAGTGGCGTAAATACTCTTACCAGTTTCAATGCCCCGCGAAATGTAATGGAGGAGTTTGCAGAACAGCTCGCTTCTGCTGGAATAAGGACACAGATAAAGAACGATGCTATGGAGGTTCTGTACAGAAAACTTGCTATAAATTGCATTATAAATCCTTTAACTGCTCTTTTTTCAATAAAAAATGGTAAACTGGTTAAATTCCTCAACAGTTACCTGGTTAACTCCATGATCTCGGAGATACTAGAGGTTTTTGAAGAAGAGGGGGTCAGTATATCAAAGGACGAGATAATGGACAACCTTATAAATATAATTAAAGATACTAGGGAGAATAAATCCTCAATGCTTCAGGATATTGAATGGAAAAGAAAGACTGAGATAGAATTCCTCACTGGTTATATTCTTGAAAGAGCAGCAGAATATGGTGTTAACACACCTTCAAACAGAATTATATATGAATTGATCAAACAACTGGAGGTGGTTCGTGGAACGCATTGATAAGATCAAAAGTATTATGGGACAGAAGGAAATTGATCTTGCAATAATTCATAATCCTCTTGAAATTTTTTATTTCACAGGGAATATGGTCCAGGGCATGCTCTTTATACCCCTGGAAGAAGATCCTGTACTTTTTATTCGAAGGCCGAAGGAAAGGCCCATTAAAAAAACGTTAACCTATCAGTATATTGACAGACTCGGTGAAATACTCTCCTACCCATTATCTTGGAAGAACATCAAACAGATAGGGGTGGAAAAAGACATTACGACCCTTTCTATGTTGGAAAGGATAAAGAAGATACTGCCTCACGGGAAGTTTGAGGACATATCCCTGGAGATCCGCTCCTTAAGAATGATTAAAGATAAAGAGGAAATAAATAAAATCCGAAAAGCCGGGAAAATTATTGATTCATTATTCGCAAAGGCCAAAGACTTAATAAATGAAGGAATAACTGAAAGGGATCTTGCACTGGAACTGGAATATATCTCAAAGCAGATGGGGAATATTGGAATCTATCGTATGAGAAACAAGGATAATGAAACAAGTTTTGCCCATATTCTTTCTGGAGCAAATACACTGGTCTCATCCTATTTGGACGCACCAACCGGAGGGATGGGTATTTCATCTGCTTTCCCTCAGGGTCCTTCCCATCGAAAATTCAAGAAGGGTGAACCTATAGGTATTGATATAATGATTAATTATGATGGCTACATCGCAGATGCAACAAGGACCTTTGTTATAGGGGAAATACCCGATAAACTCAAACTATTAAATCAAAAATTAATGGAGATCTTCAGCAGTTTAAAGGAAAATCTAATACCGGGAAATACGGCAGAGGAAGTTGCATTGAAAGCCCTAGAAACTGCAAAAAAGCTTGGTGTTGATGACATATTTATGGGAATTGGGCGTGATAGGGTAAAATTTATAGGCCACGGTGTGGGTCTTGAGGTTGATGAATTCCCATTTATTATGAAAGGTTTTAAAATATCCCTCCGTGAAAATGTGGTGGTTGCTGTGGAACCAAAATTAATGGATCCAGAGCTTGGAATGGTAGGAATAGAAAATACTTTTTTAATCACAGAAAAGGGTCCAGAATCACTTATCGAATTTGAAGAGGATTTAATCAGAATTTAGAGGAGGAAATCATGTTAGTTGCATATTTACAGTTCTATCCCGAAAAGGGGAACATAAAAAATAATCTCGAAAAAATTGAATCAATGATTGATGATGCTGAATTTGATATCCTAGTCTTACCTGAACTAGCAACAACAGGATATTTTTTTGTTAATAAAGAAGAAATAAAGGATCTCGCAGAGGAGGCAGGAAATGGAGTATCTTTCAAGCATTTCAAAAGAATTGCCAAGAAAAAAAATTCCTTGATCATATATGGCTTTGCAGAAAGAGAAAATCAAATATATTACAACTCCCAAGCTGTTATTTTCCCCGATGGTAGCTACATAATATATAGAAAAACACACCTCTTTTACAAAGAGAAAATGGTATACCAACCAGGTAATACAGGACCTGTTGTCGTGGAGTTTAAGGGGGCTAAGATAGGACTCATGATATGCTTTGATTGGTTCTTCCCGGAATTTTCCAGGATCCTTGCATTGAAAGGGGC
>QNDO01000157.1 GCA_003644895.1 Candidatus Hydrothermota bacterium
GATGGGTTTTAACTCCACTGAGTGCTGGCATCATGAGTTTCTTTGCACTATTTTTCATGCAAAATGTGTTCCAGCAAAAAGTGTATGAACCTGTTCCATATATAATTTCCTCTAAGGTATTGAATCGGTTAGAAAAAGAAAATATTGAGGTGGAAAAACTTGCTACTATCAAAGGGCGTAAATTCAGCAATGCCAGGCGACTTAAATATTATTTACGTAGTCGGTTTGGGTTTTCCAATAAGGAAATTGGTATAATTTTAAAATTTTCTGAAGTTGATACCCTCATTATCGATTCCTTTATTGCTAAAAAGGAACTGGATCCGGACTGGTTTACACCTGAACAACTCAAAACCCTGAAATCGTTGCACGGCACCATTTTTGAACATAAATGGGAACTTTCAGATACACTCCAGAAACTCTCACCTCAATGGAGATTTAAACCCCGTAGCGCAAAGAATATACTTTTTAACAGGGATCTTAAGCATAAATATGACAAATTGTTTTTTACTTTTAAAAAGAGAAATATCTCTCCTCACAATCAAAGATTATCCAGGAAGTAAATTTTAGAAATTGAGATTATTACCGCACTCATTTATAATTTCCCCATGACAGTTTTTGATCCTCCCATAAGAGAATATATTAAAGGTGGGGGTTTTATTGAGCTTGAGGAGATGCTGGGAGACGATCTCACTCCTGCAAGGGTCGCAAGGATTTCTTATCTTTCAAAAGGAGACGAGGAAGCAAACAGGAAACTCCTTAAAAAATTAATTGATCTTGGCCATTTTTCCCCTTTTGAACAGCAGGTATTTCGCTTTAAAATAGACGGAATTCCCATGTACATCGGTGAGCAGCTTCTGCGTCATAGAATTGCCAGCCCTTTGAAAAGGTCCTTCAGGTATACAAGTCCGGATAAAGGGAAGAAGATATCATTCACCGTGGAGGGCATCAACGAGATAATTCACATACCTCCTGAGCTTCTTGGGTTAAGAGAATCACATATTGAAAATAAAGATGAGCTTCTCAGGGAAATGATAGAGCACTTCAAAAAAGGGATAGATCTTTATAGAAAGCTTGTGGAATCTGGCTTAAGAAAAGAAGCTGCCCGGACAGTTTTACCTGCAGGCCTCAGAACTACACTCTACTGGACTATTAATATGCGCAGTCTTATGAATTTTTTAACACTACGTCTTAATCCAAAGGCACAGTGGGAAATGAGGGAATTGGCAAAAGCGGTGGCCAGAATATTAAAAAGGGTTGTGCCTCTCACAATGGAAAAATTCCTTGAAAAAGAGGGACTTGAGAAGTATCTCCATGAATAAACTTTACCTTGTTTCCACTTCCCCAAGAAGGATATCCATATTGAAAAAATTCGGTTATGATTTTGAGGTTCTAAAACCCGAAGAAGTAGAAGAAGTGCATACTTCACCTGAGGACACATTGCTCAACGCAACCGGGAAACTGGAAGGATTCCGTGTGAGAGAAGGCCAGATACTACTGGCAGCAGATACCCTTGTGTTTTGTGATGGTAAAACCCTCGGAAAGCCTTCTTCAGTGGAAGAAGCAAAGGAATACCTCAGAATACTTTCAGGTAAAACACATAAGGTGTATACCGGGTATGTTTTAAGATCAATAGATGAAAAAATTGAAAGAATTGTGGAAACTGAGGTCACTTTTTTTGAACTGGGTGAGACTGAGCTGGAGTTTATACTTAAATTTGATAATCCTCTAGATAAGGCGGGAGCCTATGGAATACAGGATTTTACCGGTATATTTGTTAAAAGTATAAAAGGTTCCTATTATAATGTGGTTGGTTTACCTATAGAATACCTTTATTTTGATCTCAAAAAGATGGGAGTTCTCCCCACTCCTTGACAGTTCGTATTAAAACAGTTAGTCATAAAGTCTCACGTGAGGAGGTGATATCGTGAAATTTGATAAGTTTACAGAAGGTGCACAACAGGCATTGCTTCTTGCCCAGGAAGCACTTTCACAATTTAAACATAATCAGCTTGATGTGGAACATATTTTTTATGGGTTGATTTCACAGGAAAATGGCGTTGTTCCTCAGATTTTTGAAAAGATGGGGATTCAGCCATTTTTTGTAAAGGAAAAATTAAAGGAAGCACTCTTAAAAATCCCCCAGGTGGAATATACAGGTGCCCGCCCCCTGCAGGTATATATCACTCCAAGGGCTCAGCAGGTACTTGAACAGGCTTTCAAGGAAGCGGAGCAGCTTAAGGATGAGTATGTGGCTCCTGAACATATGCTACTTGCCATTGAACAGGTGGGAGGAGGTGCATCGCAGCGCATTCTTAGAGAGCTGGGAGTGGACAGAGAAAAGATTTACAAAGCACTTTATGAGATAAGAGGGAGCCAGAGAGTAACAGAACCCCATGCAGAGACCAAATATAATGCTCTTGAAAGATTTACCCACGATATAACCAAGATGGCGGAGATGGATAAACTGGATCCTGTGATAGGTAGAGAAGAGGAGATAGAAAGAGTTGCTCAGATTCTAATGAGAAAGACCAAGAACAATCCTGTGCTTATTGGAGAACCCGGTGTTGGTAAAACAGCTATTGTATATGGTCTTGCCCAGAAGATTGTGGAGGGTAAGGTTCCGGATATTTTAAAAAACAAAAGAATCCTCGCACTGGATATAGGCGCATTACTTGCAGGTTCAAAATTCAGAGGTGAGTTTGAAGAGAGGTTGAAGGCAGTTCTGGAGGAAGTTAAGAAGAAAAAAGATGAAATAATACTTTTTATCGATGAACTCCATACCATAGTGGGAGCAGGAGCTGCGGAGGGTGCAGTGGATGCTGCCAATCTTCTTAAACCATCACTTGCTTCTGGTGAAATCAGAGTCATAGGGGCGACAACGCTGGACGAATACAGAGAAAGGATAGAAAAGGATGGTGCACTTGAGAGGAGATTCCAGCCTGTTTATGTCAGGGAACCTTCTGTGGAGGAAACAATTGAAATTTTGAAGGGGATCAAGGAGAGATTTGAAGAACACCATAGAGTTAAAATTGATGATTCAGCTCTCAATGCTGCAGCAAAACTTTCCGATAGATATATCACAGAGAGAAAACTCCCGGATAAGGCAATTGACCTTCTGGATGAGGCATGTTCTTACCTCAGATTAAGGCTTTCAGATATGCCAGATGAGATAAAGGAACTTGAAAAGAAGATAGAAAAGATTACAGAGGAAGGAAAGCTGGCTACACAGTATGGAGACCTTGAGAGAGCGGAAAAATTAAAGAAGGAACTTGAGACTATTAAAAAAGAATATGATGAAAAGAAGAAGAAATGGCTGAAGGATAAAGGCATCGATGATGTGGTGGATGAGCATGATATAGCTCTTGTAGTCTCCAAGTGGACAGGAATTCCGGCAACCAGGTTACTGGAAGATGAGGTTAAGAAATTGTTGAGGATGGAGGATGAACTTAAGAAGAAGGTTAAGGGACAGGATGAAGCTATCCGGGTAGTTTCTGAAGCAATAAGAAGAGCCAGAGCAGGATTATCTCCAAAAAACAGGCCCATCGGTGTGTTTATGTTCCTTGGACCTACTGGGGTTGGAAAGACTCATCTTGCAAGACAGCTGGCCTGGTTCTTATTCAATGATGAAGATGCCCTCCTGAGGATAGATATGTCAGAATATATGGAAAGACATGCTGTATCGCGCCTTATAGGAGCTCCACCGGGATATATAGGCTATGAAAAAGGTGGTCAGTTGACAGAGGCAGTTAGAAGAAGACCCTATCAGGTTATACTCTTCGACGAGATAGAAAAAGCCCACCCAGATGTGTTCAATATTATGCTTCAAATTTTTGACGCAGGAAGACTCACAGATGGCCAGGGTCATGTGGTGGATTTCAGTAATACAGTGATTATAATGACCTCCAATATTGCCTCTGATGTGGTGGAAAAGGTTGTTGGATTCCAGACACAGAGTAATGGAAATAAGGAACAAGCTGCGGTCTCTTCACGGGAGAAACTAAATAAGTTAATGCCCCAGCTTAAGAATTACTTCAAACCGGAATTTCTCAACAGGATAGATGAATTTGTCATCTTTAATAAGCTTGGTATCAATGAAGTTAAAGAGATAGTGGAGCTTCAACTTGGAGAAGTCAGAGATTCACTTAAAGAGAGAGAAATTGAGTTCACATGGACTGAAAATCTTGTTGAGTTTCTGGCAAAGGAAGGTTACAGTGAAGAATTTGGTGCAAGACCACTTCGGAGAACCATCCAGCGCCTTGTGGAAAATGAACTTTCCAAAGAGATTATAAGAGGCAATATCAGGGAAGGAGACAAGGTCAAAGCAGATGTGAAAGAAGGGAAAGTGGTTTTTGAGAAAAGTCAGTAGACGGTAAGGAAAGTCGGTAGA